>DATAGR010000703.1:0-7381 GCA_036263575.1 Aquihabitans sp.
GAGGCGTTCGCCGAGGGGGTGGCGGTAGTGGCTGGGGTGGATGCCGATGTCTGCGGCGGCCTGCGTGGTGTCGCTGCAGGCGGGTGGGGTGGGTTGGCCGGCTCGAGGCAGGGTGCGGCCCCAGCGGTCGGCGAAGGTGACCTGGGGTGGCCCGGTCGGCAACGGCACAGGTGCGGGGCCGCCCGGTCTGTCGCTGTGCGCGGCTTCGGGGCCGTCGTGGTCGGTCGGTGTGGACCTGCCGCTGGCATTGGTGCGGGTGATGGTGAGGTGGCCGAGGTGGTGGGTTCGGCAGAGGGTGATGAGGTTGTCGGGTTCGGTGGTGCCGCCGTGTTGCCAGTGGACCACGTGGTGGATGTCGAGGTTGGTGGTGCGGTGGCAGCCGGGGACGAGGCAGGAGCTGTCGCGGTGTTCGATGAGGCGGCGGAGGCGGCGGCTGATGGTGCGGGTGCGGCGTCCGACGGCGAGGGGCTGGCCGTGGGCTTGGTAGACGGGGCGGAGGTCGGTGTCGCAGGTGAGGAGGTGGCGCAGGGCGGTGGGGAGGGGTGGTCCGAGGTGGAGGGTGAGGGTGCCGGTGGGGTCGTGGAGGTGGGGGTGGTGTCGAGGTGGAGGTGGACGAGGTAGCGGTCGGAGCCGGGGTGGTTCGCTTCGCCGGTTCGTAGTGAGGCTTCGGCGATGGCGAGGAGGGCGTCGGCCCAGGTGACGACCGGTGGCGGGCCGTCGGGGTCGTCGGCGCGTCGTTGGCGGTAGAGGTCGTCGCGTGCGGCCTTGATCGCGGCTTCGACTACAGCGCCTTCGTCGACGGGCAACCCGGCGTTGAACCACCAGCGCCGTTCGTCGCCGCCCGTCGACACCGACCGCTGCTCCTCCACGCCCTTCGGGCGCGGCCACAGCGGCCGCTCCCCACCAGCACCGGCCGCACCCGGGCCGGGAGGGGGCTCCTCGCCATCGGCGTCGCCGTCGGCTGACCTCGAGCCGTCAGCGCCGAGGGCGTCGGTGTCGTGGGCGTCGCGGCCCGAAGCCTTCTCGTGGGCGGCGTCAGCTCGGTCGGCTGCGTCGGCGAGATCGGGTGGACCGTCGGGGGAGCCGGTGGGGTCGGCGGCCGAGCCCGATGGTTCGTCGTTCCGGTCGTCGGGCTGGGCCGTCTGATCGGTGGGCTGCTCGGCGCCGTGGGCGGCTTGGCGGTCGTCTGCGTCGCTCACACCGCCTTCCGAGGCGTCTCGGTCGGTCGTGGATCCGGCGTGGTCGGCGGGGTCGGGGCCGTAGGCGTAGGTGCGGAGGCAGCGGCGGAGCTGGGGGACGGTGGCGTCGTGGGCGAAGGCGGTGATGGATGCTTCGTGGGTGACGGGGGCGTGGCGGGCGATCTCGATGACGGCGTCGACCGAGAGCTCGCCGGCGACGAGTGCGGCGGTGGCGGTGGGCAGCTCCTCCCGGCGTTCGGCGATGCGGACGATGTTGCGGGCCCGGCCGGCTCCGAGGCCGCCCTGCCATGCCAGCCAGTGGGCGGGGGAGTGGATGCCCGACACGGCCCACAGGTCGTGGTCGAGCGCCTCACCGACCAGCTCCACCAGGCGGCCGTGGGCGGCGTTGATGACGCCCATGAGCGCCCCGATCTCGGCTTCGAGGTCGTCGAAGCGGGCCTCGAAGGTCGCCATCTCCATGGGTGTCACCGCCTTCCCGTGCATCGAACGTGTGTTCTACGCTACCCAGCCCCTCTGACAGCGAACCGGCGAGCCCGGCGCGTCGCCGGGAGCCCGTGGAGGGACGCGCCGTCTCGCTGATGTCCATGTCCGGTCGTCCTGTCACCCCTTCGGCGGAGCGCAGGGGCAGCAACGGCCGGCTCGAGTGCGACCTGCGCCCGCTCCGACCCACGGAATCGCAGGTCACGGGCACCACCTGATGCGATTGTTGCAGTTGGGTGACGACGGCTACGCTGCCTGGCGGAGTGGACGGGGGCGGCGCCTTGTGGGCGACGGTGACCTCCCGTACGCTCGCACGACCGCCACTCTCGGCCCGCGGAGGGTCCATGTCTTCCGACAACCCGTTCTCGTCGATCATGGGCCGCGACATGGCGGTCGACCTCGGCACGGCCAACACCCTCGTGTACGTCCGTGGTCGTGGCATCGTGCTCAACGAGCCGTCGGTGGTGGCCGTGAACGTCAAGGACGGCCGGCCCCTCGCCGTGGGCCTCGAGGCCAAGCGGATGATCGGTCGCACGCCGGCGCACATCCAGGCCATCCGCCCGCTCAAGGACGGCGTCATCGCGGACTTCGAGATCTGCGAGAAGATGCTCCGCTACTTCATCCACAA
Organism: Aquihabitans sp.; assembly: GCA_036263575.1. Lineage (GTDB taxonomy): Bacteria > Actinomycetota > Acidimicrobiia > Acidimicrobiales > Iamiaceae > Aquihabitans. Next base: position 2,308 of record DATAGR010000703.1, read on the forward strand.
GGTGCACCAGCGGCGTTGGGCCAAGCCCCGCATGGTGATCTGCGTGCCGTCGGGCATCACCGGCGTGGAGCAGCGGGCCGTGCAGGAGGCGGCCGAGTACGCAGGCGCCCGCAAGCCCGCCTACATCATCGAGGAGCCGATGGCCGCGGCGATCGGCGCCGGGCTGCCGGTCCAGGAGCCCACCGGCAACATGATCGTCGACATCGGCGGCGGCACCACCGAGGTCGCCGTGATCTCGCTGGGCGGCATCGTGTCGAGCCAGTCGGTGCGCGTCGGTGGCGACGAGCTCGACGACGCCATCATCCAGTACATCAAGAAGGAGTACAGCCTGGCGCTCGGCGAGCGCACGGCTGAAGAGGTGAAGATCGCCCTCGGGTCCGCCTGGCCGCTCCAGGAGGAGCTCCACGCCGAGATCCGCGGTCGCGACCTCGTGACCGGCCTGCCCAAGACCATCGTCACCACCACCGAGGAGATCCGCGAGGCCATCGAGGAGCCCGTCGCCGCCGTGTGCGACGCGGTCAAGGTCACCCTCGACAAGACGCCGCCGGAGCTCGCCGCCGACATCATGGAGACGGGCATCGTCCTCGCCGGCGGGGGCGCCCTGCTCCACGGCCTCGACGCCCGCCTGAGCCACGAGACCGGCATGCCCATCGTGATCGCCCAGAACCCGCTCGACTGCGTGGCGATCGGGTCGGGTCAGTCGCTGGAGGAGTTCGAGGCGCTCAAGGGCGTGCTCTTCTCCACCAGCACCCAGAACTGACGCCCCGCCTCCCCGCAACGTGGTCTTCCCCCGCCGCTCGTCGCGCTCGCCCCGATCCAGGTACACCCTCGGCCTCCTGCTCCTCACGGCGATCACCCTGCTGGTGCTCGACCTCCCGGGCACCGGGCCGCTCCAGCCGGTGCGCAACGTGCTGGCCGGCGTGTTCCGCCCGGTGCGGTCGGCCGGTGACGCCGTCTTCGAGCCGATCGGCAACGGCTGGGAGGGCGCCTTCGGCTACGACGAGCTGAAGGACGAGAACGACCGCCTCAGGGCGCGCCTCGAGGACGCCAAGGGCGACGACGCCGAGCTTCGGCGCCTGGAGACGGAGATCAAGGAGCTCCAGAAGCTCAACGGCGTGACCGCCACGGGGGTGCAGACCCGCACCGCCGAGGTCGTGTCCGAGCCGGTGTCGAGCTTCGACGCCTCGGTCGAGATCGACCAGGGGAGCGGCGGGGGCGTGAAGAAGGGCATGGCCGTCATCACCGGCCTCACCAGCGGCCCGGGCGGCGGCGTGTTCGGCCGCATCGTCGAGGTGCAGGGCGGGCGGTCGAAGGTCGAGCTGATCACCGCGCCGTCGTTCGTCGCCGGCGTGCGGTTGCGGACGGGCGAGCGTGGCGTCCTGCGCGGCCAGGGCCCGGACAAGCCGCTCCTGCTCGAGGGCATCAAGGTGGGGGTGAAGGTCGCCGAGGGCGACTACGTCTTCACCAGCGGCATCACGGACTCGGCGTTCCCCCGCGACCTCAACGTCGGACGCGTCCGGTCGGTCGAGGAGTCGGCCGACGGCCTCAACCAAACCGTCGAGGTGACACCGCTGGCCGACCTCGCCTCGGTGTACGTGAAGGTCGTGCTGAAGGACCCGCCGAAGTGAGCGCCGCCAAGGTGGCGGCGGTGATCCTCGTGGCCCTCGTGCTGCAGGTCTGCCTGTTCGCCCGCTTCTCCTACGACGGCGCCCGGCCCGACCTCATGGTCCTGGTCGCCATCGCCGCCGGCTTCGTGGCCGGGCCCGAGAGGGGCGCGGTGGTGGGGTTCGCCGCCGGCCTCGCGTTCGACGTCGTGCTGGCCACGCCGCTCGGCCTGTCGGCGTTCGTGTACGTGGTCGTCGGCTACGTCGTGGGCACGCTCGGCGCCAACGTCGTCCGGTCGGCCTGGTGGATCGCGCCCGTGCTGGTGGCCCTCGCCTCGGCGGTGGCCATGGTGTTCTACGCCCTGGTGGGCGAGGTGCTCGGCCAGGCGACCCTCTCGGGCCCACCCCTCACCGCTATCGTCGTGGTCGTCGCCGCGCTCAACGCCGTCCTGGCCCCCCTCGCCGTGCGCGCCCTGCGCTGGGCCCGCACCGACGACATCGACCACCGACGCCACCCGTTCCTCGCCCGATGACCAACGACAACTCCCGTCACCGCCTCGGGCTCGTGGCGATCACCGCCCTGTCGCTGTTCGGGGCGCTCTTCGCCCGGCTGTGGTTCCTCCAGATCGTGGAGGGCGAGACCCTCGAGGCGCGCGTCAACTCCAACGCCCAGCGCGTCGTCGTGATGCCCGCGCCACGGGGTCGCATCCTCGACCGCAACCAGGCCGTGCTCGTCGACAACCGCGAGTCGATCGTGGTCGCCATCGACTCCCAGGCCTTCGCCGACCTGGAGAAGCCCGAGCGAGAGCGCCTGCTCGAACGCCTGAGCACGGCGCTCAACCGGGCCCGTCCGCCGGAGGACCAGCTGACGGTCGCCGCCATCCGCAAGCGCCTGAACGACACCCGCTTCAGCCGGTTCCGGCCCATCCCCATCGGCGAGGACATCTCGGTCGACCAGGAGATCTACTTCCGCGAGCAGGCCGACCGCTTCCCGGCGGTGGTGGTCGAGCGCCAGACGGTGCGGTCATACCCGTACGGCTCGCTGGCTGCGCACGTCCTCGGCTACGTCGGCGGGGTCACCGAGGACGACTACGCGCGCCTGCGCGGCCAGGGCGGCCCCAAGCCGTACGAGAAGTCCGACGAGATCGGCAAGGCCGGCGTGGAGGCCACCTACGAGGAGCACCTGCGCGGCGTGCCCGGCCGCCGGGTGTACGAGGTCGACCGGTCCAACCGCGTGGTCCGCGAGATCGCGTCGCTGCGTCGCGAGCCGAAGCCGGGCGACGACGTCCACCTGTCGATCGACGCCCGGATCCAGTACAAGACCGAGGAGGCGCTGCAGGCCAAGATCCTGGCCTCCGACACGCCGACGCCCGCCGGCGCGGCCACGGTCATGGACCCCCGCAACGGCCAGGTCATCGCCATGGCGTCGTACCCGACGTACAACCCGGCCGACCTGGTGGGCGGCATCACCGAGGAGCAGTGGGCGGCGCTGAACCAGCCCGACACCAAGATCCTCTCGAACCGCGCGATCCAGGAGGCGTACCCGGCGGCGTCGACGTTCAAGTTGGCCACGAGCTACGCCGGCCTGCAGCTCGGGCTCATCTCGCCCGACGGCGTCGTGGTCGACCAGGGCACCTACCGGCTCTGCGAGGGCAGCGGCAGCGGCTGCCTCAAGCGTAACTCGGGCGGCGGCCAGGCCATGGGCCCCATCACGCTCAGCACCGCGCTCACGCGGTCGAGCGACTTCTACTACTACCGGGTGGGCGTCGAGGCGTGGCGCAAGCACCAGAACGAGGGCGCGCCGGACAACGTGCTCCAGGAGCACATCAAGGTGCTCGGCTACGGCGAGAAGACCGGCATCGACCTCACCACCGAGCGGGCCGGGCGGGTGCCCGACCCCGCCTCGCAGAAGGAGCTGGCGGACACCCTGTGGGAGGCCAGCCCGGAGAACTACGGCGGCGACGAGGCCAACTACCGCGACGCCCAGCGCTGGAAGGCGGGCTACAGCGCCGACGTCGCCATCGGCCAGTACGACACGCTCGTCACGCCGCTGCAGACCGCCAACGCCTACGCGTCGCTGGCCAACCCCGAGGGCAAGCTGTTCCGCCCGTCGGTCCTCAGCTACGTGTCGCCCGCCCGCCAGCCCGACACCGTGGTGGAGCCGTTCCGGCAGGAGGAGATCCGCACGATCGACTACGGACCGGCGCGCGCGGCGCTGCTCGACGGCTTCGCCGGCGTGACCCAGCGCGAGTCGGGCACGGCCTACGGCGTGTTCCAGAGCTTCCCGATGGAGCAGTGGCCGGTGGCGGGGAAGACCGGTACCGCCGAGGTCGGCGACGACGAGGGCCAGAAGCAGGACAACTCCCTCTTCGTGGGCTTCGGGCCCACGTTCGACCCGCAGTACGTCGCCTCGGTGATGATCGAGGGCGGTGGCTTCGGCGGCGAGGCGGCCGCCCCCGCCGTGGCCCTCATCTTCGAGCCCATCGCCACCGGCGCCATCAACTCGTTCGTCATCCCGCCCGGCGGCGCCATCGACGCCGAGGCCGCCGCCGACGCCAGCGCCGGCATCGGCACCGCATCGAGCGACTGATGGCCGAGCCGATGACCACGCTGACGACCGCGCTGATGAACGAGACCCGACCCGCCCCCCGCCGCGAGCGCACCCGATGACGACCTCCACCTACCGCCCACGACCCCGCCCGGCCGGCCGGCCGCACCCGGTCCGGCGGCCGCTCGCGAACTTCCGGCGGAACCCGGCCTCGCCGTTCCGCCACGTCGACGTGGTGCTCGTCGCCTGCGTCGGGCTCGTGACCCTGTTCGGGGCGCTGATGGTCTACAGCACCACCCGGGGCGCCACCGCGCCGTACGACACGTCGTACCTGAAGCGGGTCGTGATGTTCATGGTGATCGGCGGCGTGGTCATGGCCGGTGTCGCCCTCTTCGACTACCGCAAGCTCCGCGACTACTGGCCGTTCCTGTACGGCGGCTCCGTGCTGCTCCTGCTGCTGGTGCTCGTGCCCGGCATCGGGTCGCGCCGCAGCGGCACCCAGGGCTGGTTCCAGCTCGGGCCCTTCCAGCTGCAGCCCTCGGAGCTGGCCAAGCTCGGCCTCATCATCGGCTTCGCCGGCCTGGCCTCGCAGTTCCGTGGCGACCTCGACACCACGCGCGTCGCCATGCTGCTCGGGGTGTGCGGCGCGCCGATGCTCCTGGTGCTGCTCCAGCCCGACCTCGGCACCACGCTGGTCTCCGTCGCGGTGTCGTTCGCCCTGCTGCTCGTGGCCGGCGTGCGCCCCCGGATCCTGGGGGTGCTGGCCGTCGCCGCCATCCTGGGCACGACGCTCATCCTCACGTCGGGCGTGCTCAAGGACTACCAGAAGGACCGCCTCGGCACGTTCCTCGAGCAGGGCGAGGTGTCCACCCTCGAGGCCTCGCAGGGCACCGCCTACAACCTGGAGCAGGCGAAGCTCGCC
>DATAGR010000704.1:0-2681 GCA_036263575.1 Aquihabitans sp.
GCCGCCCTGGGCGACCACCGCATCACCTCGCTCGTCACCTCCTGACCCGGCCCGTGCCGGCGGCGCCGGAGGGGAGCGGGAGGCCCGGCCTGGGGCCGTAGGCTCGACCCATGCCCACCGTGAGCCGGGTGCTGCCGTGGCGCCGATCGAGCGCCCCCGCCTCGGTCGAGACCGCGCCCCTGCTGGCGTCGTTCCGGGCCCACCACCCCAAGACCTCGACGGCCATGATCTCCGAGGCCTACGAGCTGGCGGCCTCGGCCCACGTCGGCCAGACCCGCCGCAGCGGCGAGCCGTACATCCACCACCCCCTGTCGGTCGCCCAGATCGTCGCCGACCTCGGCCTCGACGACGTCACCATCACCGCCGCGCTGCTGCACGACTCGGTGGAGGACACCGGCGTCACCCTCGACCAGCTCGCCGCCCGCTTCGGCCCCGAGGTCGCCGGCATCGTCGACGGCGTCACCAAGCTCGACCGGGTCCAGTTCGACTCCAAGGCCGCCCAGCAGGCCGCGTCCATGCGCAAGATGCTGGTGGCCATGGCCAAGGACCTCCGGGTCCTGATGATCAAGCTGGCCGACCGGCTCCACAACATGCGGACCCTCGGCGCCATGGCGCCCGAGAAGCAGACCCGCATCGCTCGCGAGACGCTCGACGTCTACGCGCCGCTGGCCCACCGCCTCGGCATGCAGGACCTCAAGCAGCAGCTCGAGGACCTCAGCTTCGCCACCCTGCACCCCAAGCAGTACGCCGAGATCGACCACATGGTGGCCACCCGTGCCCCCGAGCGCGAGCTCTACCTGGAGCAGGTGCTCGAGCAGGTGCGCCAGCGCCTCGCCGAGCTCGGCGTCGACGCCGAGGTGAGCGGCCGGCCCAAGCACCTCTGGAGCATCTACGAGAAGATGGTCGTCAAGGGCCGCCAGTTCGACGACATCTTCGACCTCGTCGGGATCCGCGTCCTCGTCGACTCCGTGCGCGACTGCTACGCGGCGCTGGGCTCGATCCACGCCACGTGGCGTCCGGTGCAGGGCCGGTTCAAGGACTACGTGGCGATGCCCAAGTTCAACCTGTACCAGTCGCTCCACACCACGGTGGTCGGACCCCAGGGCAAGCCGCTGGAGGTCCAGCTGCGCACCCGCGAGATGCACCAGCGCGCCGAGTTCGGCGTGGCGGCCCACTTCGCCTACAAGATCGGCTCGCCCACCGACGAGCTGGCGTGGCTCAACCGCATCGTCGACTGGCAGCAGGAGACCTCCGACCCCGCCCAGTTCATGGAGACCCTCAAGGTCGACCTCGAGCAGGACGAGGTGTACGTCTTCACGCCCAAGGGCAAGGTCGTCACCATGGCGAAGGGCGCCACGCCCATCGACTTCGCCTACGCGGTGCACACCGAGGTCGGCCACGCCTGCGTGGGCGCCCGGGTCAACGGCCGGCTGGTGTCGCTCAACCACCAGATGACCTCCGGCGACACGTGCGAGATCTTCACGTCGAAGGTCGAGGGCACCGGCCCGAGCCGCGACTGGCTCCAGATCGTCCAGACGCCTCGTGCCGCCAACAAGATCCGCCAGTGGTTCTCCCGAGAGCGCCGCGAGGACGCGCTGCAGACCGGGCGCGACGACCTCACCAAGCAGCTCCGCCGCGAGGGGCTCCCCACCCAGAAGCTGCCGGCCACGGTGCTCGACGAGGTCGCCACGGGCCTGAACTACGTCGACACCGACGCCCTGTACACCGCCATCGGCGAGCACCACGTGTCGCCCGAGGCGGTCGTGGCCCGGATCAGCCGGCTCCTGCGCTCCGGCGACCCGGGCCGCGAGGAGCAGCTGCCCACCACGGTGAGCGGCACGCGCAGCATGCGGGCCACCCGCCCCGGCGCCGGCGTGCACGTCGAGGGCCTCGACGACGTCATGGTGAAGCTCTCGCGGTGCTGCACCCCCGTCCCCGGCGACGCCATCATCGGGTTCGTCACCCGTGGCCGCGGCGTGTCGGTGCACCGGGCCGACTGCGCCAACGCCGTCTCGCTCCAGGCCGGCCAGCGGGACCGCCTCATCGAGGTCGAGTGGGACGAGGACTTCGCCGGCGGGTCGTTCGTCGCCTCGATCGAGGTCCGGGCCCTCGACCGGCCCCGGCTCCTGCGCGACGTGTCGAGCGCCCTCGCCGACCACCACGTGAACATCCTCGCCTGCAACATGAAGACCGGCGGCGACCGCATGGCGGCCATGCGGTTCGACTTCGAGCTCGGCGACCCGTCCCACCTGAGCGTGGTGCTGGGGTCCATCCGTGGCCTCGACGGCGTGTACGAGTCCTACCGGGTGCTGCCGGGGGCGGCATCCTCCGGCGAGGCGGCCGCCGCCGACTGACCGGGGCCGCGTCTACGGTCGCCGCCGTGCCCGACGCCGTCGACGACCTCGAACCCGACCCGGACGCGCCGGGGTGGTTCCGCCGGGCCCTGGCCGTGCCGTCCACCGACGAGCACGTCGAGGTGGCCGGCGCCCGGATCCACTACGTCGCCTGGGTGACCCCGGCCGGCGGGGCCTGGTGTTCGTGCACGGCGGCGCAGCCCACGCCCACTGGTGGACCCACGTGGCCGCGCCCTACGCCGAGCAGTACCGGGTGGTCGCCGTCGACCTCTCCGGCCACGGCGACAGCGACCACCGGTCGGCCTACTCCCTCGAGCGGTGGGCCGA
>DATAGR010000705.1:0-5341 GCA_036263575.1 Aquihabitans sp.
CGACCTCCGGCTCGTCGTCGCCCGTGCCGACCGACCACCGACCCTGCGCAACACCGGACCAACACGGAGAAGACCATGAAGACCATGACGTGCAAGCAGCTCGGCGGGGCGTGCGACCTCCCGCTCCGCGGCGACAGCGCCGACGACGTGATCAAGCTGCAGGACAGCCACCTGAAGGAGGTCGTCGCCGGCGGCGACGAGGCCCACCGCCAGGCGCTCGACGAGATGAAGGGCCGCTGGAAGCGCCCCATCAAGGGGATGGGCTGGTACAAGGCCGTGAAGCGCGACTTCGCGGCCGCTCCCGACGACCCGGCGAGCTGAGGGCGCGGGTCGTGGCCAGCCGGTACGGTCCGCGCCATGGCGAGGACGCGCTACGTCGCGCTGCTGCGCGGCATCAACGTCGGCGGCCGCAACCCGGTGCGCATGGCGGACCTGCGGGAGGCCTTCGATGCGGCCGGCCACGAGGACGTCAAGACGTACATCCAGTCCGGCAATGTGCTCTTCACGTCGACGGCGGGGCGGGAGGCGGTCGAGCGCGACCTCGAGGCCATGCTCGAGGCGCGCTACGGCGTGCCGCTGGTGGTGGTCGTCCGGTCGCACCGCCAGCTGCGCGCGGTCGTCGAGAAGGCGCCCGAGGGCTTCGGCCAGGAGCCCGACACGTACCACTCCGACGTCATCTTCTTGCGGTCGCCGCTGACGCCCCGCAAGGCCATGGCGGTGGTCCGGGAGCGGGAGGGCGTGGACCGCTGCTGGCCGGGCACCGGCGTCCTCTACTTCTCCCGGGTCAGCGCCCTCCGCACGAAGAGCAAGATGAGCAGCATCGTCGGCACGCCCGAGTACCAGCTGATGACCATCCGCAGCTGGTCCACCACCGCCAAGCTGCTGACCCTCCTCGACGAGCAGGCGGCCGGCTGAGCGCTCGTGGCTCAGGCGGCCGCCTCGTCGGGGCGGTCCGCCCACACGGCGAGGAGGTGGGCCTGTGAGCTGCTCGATCGCCGTGGCCGGCGCCGCGGACGTCGGACCGATCGGCGAGATCGTCGATGCCGCCTACCTGCCCTACGTCGAGCGGATCGGGGTGCGGCCGGGACCGCTGGACACCGACTACGGCGAGGAGCAGCGGCGGGGCCGCCTCCACGCCATGCGGGTCGACGGCGAGCTCGTCGGCCTGATGGTGATGGGGCCGGCGCCGGCGGACCGGCCGCTCGACCTCGACCTCGACAACGTCGCCCTCCACCCGACGGCCCAGGGGCGCGGCCTGTTCGACGCGATGCTGCGGGCCGCCGACTGGCTCGGCCACGCCCTCGGCAGGGAGCGGATCCAGCTGTGCACCCACGGCCGGATGACCGCGAACATCGAGCTCTACCGATCGGTCGGGTTCACCGAGGTCGCCCCGCCCGAGCCGGACCCGTTCGGCCGGGTGTTCATGGAGCGGGCGATCTTCTCGGAGGCGCAGCGCCGGTTGCCGCGGGTGGTCGACGGCTGGCGTCGGGCGTACGGCGACGTCGCCCGCTCGGCCGAGGCGCTGCTCGACGCGCTGCCGGCGTCGACCGGCGTGGTGGTGGAGCAGTCCTCCATCGGCATCCGAGCCCGGTCGGCCGGCGTTGCCCTCCACGTCATGGCCCGGCCGCCCGAGCTGGTCGGCGCCTGGCCCGAGCCGCCGCCCTCCACGTCCAGGTAGGTCAGCCTCGGCGGCGACACGGCGGCGGGAACCACGGCCGCGTGCGCATCGTCACAGCGCCGTGCCCTCCACCGAGCAGCCCTCCACCGAGCAGCCCACCACGGACCGCCACGCCGACCAGCTCGCCGTGCTCCGGCGTCGCGCCCGCCGGACCGGCGCCCTCGCCGCCGTCAGCCTCCTCGTCGCCGCCGTGCTGGGTGGCCTCCTGGTCGCACGGGACGACGACGGCCCCGCCACCGACCTGGGCGACGACCGCCCCGGCGGGCCACCGCCGGCCCAGGTCGAGCAGCTGATCGCGTCGCTGGCCGCCGAGCCGGTCGACCCGCGCCAGGTGGAGCTGGTGAGCAGCGTCTCGACCTTCGCCGACTGCGACGCGCTGATCGGCGACCTGCGCCGTATCGGCGCCGAGCACGTCGGCAGCCGGGGCTTCGGCGGCTTCGTCGACGTCTACGGCGGCGGCGTCGCCGAAGATTCGGCGGGCGAGCAGGCGGCGACGTTCGACGCCGGGGTGGCGGCGCCCGCCGGCCGCTCGCAGGCCGCCGCAGAGCCGACCACCCTCGGCACCAACGTCCAGGTCGCCGGCGTGGACGAGCTCGACGTGGTGAAGGCAGCCGGCACCCTGATCTACGACCTCGATCGCCGGGGCGACCTCCGCATCACCGACACCGCGACGTCCCAGGTCCTGGCCACGCTCGACGTCACGCCCGGCGGCATCTTCGGCGAAGGCGAAGGCGAGGGCGAGGACGGCGACCGATCGCATCCCGGCGGGCCGTCCGACGTGCGCCAGCTGCTCGTCGCCGACGGGCGCGTCGCCCTCTTCGGCTCCGAGACCGAGGTCTCCGAGCCGGTGGCGGGCGACCCCTCCGCCACGCGCGCCTCGACCGAGTTCATGACCGTGACGTTCGTCGACGCCACCGATCCTGCGTCGCCGACGGTGACCGATCGGGTGCGCATCGAGGGGTCGTTGGTGTCGGCCCGCCTCGTCGACGGCGAGATCCGCCTGGTGACCGGCTCCAACATGGCCGACCTCGGCTTCGTGATGCCGACCACGCCCACCTCGGTCGCCAAGGCCCTGGAGCAGAACCGGCGGTCGGTCGCCACCTCGGCGGCCGAGGACTGGATCCCCGACTGGCAGCGCCGGGGCGAGGAGCCGCAGCCGCTCGTGCCGTGCGCGCGCGTGCACGTGCCCGAGACGTTCTCCGGCGTGGCCATGACCTCGATGGTCACGTTCCCGCTCGGTGGCGGCCGCTTCGAGCCGGCCGGCACCTCGATCCTGGCCCCGTCGACGACGCTCTACGCCGGGCTGGAGAAGGTGGCGATCAGCTCGGAGGTGTGGGTCGACCCGATCGACCGCGAGCGCCTCGAGTTCGACGACTGGCAGACCGCCGTCCACGAGTTCGGCTTCGCCGACGACGCCGCGCCGACCTACGTGGGCTCCGGCATCGTCGACGGGTCCACCATCGGCCAGTTCGCCTTCGGTGAGATCGACGACTCGCTCGCCGTCGTCACCACCAAGGGCACGCCGTGGCAGCAGGACCCGACGGTCGGCATCGACCTGACCATCCTCACCCCTGACGGCGACGGCGGGCTGGCGGCGGCCTCGAAGGTCGCCGACCTCTCGAACGGCCGGGGCGAGGTCACCGCGGTGCGCTTCGTCGAGGGCCGCGTCCTCGTCTCCACCGGCTCGTTCGGGCGCGAGGTCTACGTCATCGACGTCACCGAGCCGGGCCGGCCCCGCCGGGCGGGGAACGTCGGCCTCCCCGGCATGGCCGGCTACTTCCACCCGCTGCCGAACGGGCAGGCGCTGGTGATCGGCTCGCGCGTCGACCAGGTGGGGGAGGGCCGGCAGCAGCGGTCGAGGAGCTGGGTGCAGGCCCACCTCCTGGACGTGACCGACGCCGACGCACCGCGCATCGTGAGCACGTGGGAGCGGCCGTGGGTCGCCGACGGCGTGGCCGCCGACCACCACGCGTTCACGTACTGGCCCGACCGCCGGCTGGCGATGTGGGGGCTGTACGACACGCAGGGCGACGACGCCCCCAACGCGGCGGCCGTGCTCGGCACCGTCGACGGGGTCAGCGAGGTGGCCGTGCCCGTCGCCAGCAAGCCGAACGAGGTGGCGCCGCCCTGCCCGGTCGTCGCCGTCACCGACCCTGACATCCGGGACCAGCTCGGCCCGGACGACGAGGTGCTGCGCTGCGCCGACACGGCGGTGCAGGAGCTCGAGTGGCCGCGGTTCGAGTGCTACCGGCTCGACGGTGGCACCGTCGCCCGGTACGCGCCCGGCGAGGAGGACGCCGCCGCCTTCTTCGTGTGCTCACCGGCCCCGCAGCCGACCGTCGCCCGGGTGCTGGTGGTGGCCGGGATCCCGATGCTCTACACCGACCAGACCATCGAGGCCCTCGACCCGGAGACGTTCGCGTCGACGGCGATCACGTACCACCCGTCGAGCGGGGCGATCGGGTACTGACCTCGCGCACCTTTTTCTGGACAAGATCCAGAGACGGGCGTACGGTCGACGCATGCCGTCCGATGCCGTCGCCGAGCGCCGTGCGCAGCTCCGGGAGCGCGGCGTGCGCGTCACCGCCCAGCGCCTGGCCGTCCTGCAGGCGGTGGCCGACCGGCCCCACAGCACGGCCGACGACATCGCTGACGTCGTCCGCGCCGAGCTCGGCACCGTCTCGCGCCAGGCCGTGTACGACGCGCTCGGGGCCCTCACCGACCACGGCCTCCTCCGCCGCATCCAGCCGGCCGGGTCGGCGGCGCGCTACGAGGACCGCGCCGGCGACAACCACCACCACCTGATCTGCCGGATCTGCGGGCGGACCGCCGACGTCGACTGCGCCGTCGGCGACGTCCCCTGCCTGACCGCGTCCGACGCGGCCGGCTTCGAGATCGACGAGGCCGAGGTCCTCTACTGGGGCCGCTGCCCCGAGTGCGCCGCGGCCGCGCCGCTCCCCAACCCCTGACCCACCACCACCGTCACCACGACCACCGCAACAGGAGCACCGACGTGACCGATCCCGACACCGCCAGCGTCAGCGAGAGCGAGAACCCGGCCATCCCGGCCCCCGAGCCGAAGGGCACCCGTCCCCGCACCAACCGGGACTGGTGGCCCGAGCAGCTCGACCTGCAGGTCCTGCACCAGCACCCCACCCAGAGCAGCCCGCTCGGCGAGGGCTTCAGCTACGCCGAGCAGTTCGCGAACCTCGACGTCGAGGCGCTCAAGCGCGACGTCTTCGAGGTCATGACCACGTCGCAGGACTGGTGGCCGGCCGACTACGGGCACTACGGGCCGCTCTTCATCCGGCTGAGCTGGCACGCCGCCGGCACCTACCGCATCGCCGACGGCCGTGGTGGCGCCGGCGACGGCGCCCAGCGCTTCGCCCCGCTCAACAGCTGGCCCGACAACGCCAACCTCGACAAGGCCCGCCGCCTGCTGTGGCCGGTCAAGCAGAAGTACGGCCAGCAGATCTCGTGGGCCGACCTCCTCGTCTTCGCCGGCAACTGCGCCCTGGAGTCGATGGGCTTCGAGACGTTCGGCTTCGGCTTCGGGCGTGAGGACGTGTGGGAGCCCGAGGAGATCTTCTGGGGGCCCGAGGACACGTGGCTCGGCGACGAGCGCTACAGCGGCGACCGCGAGCTCAGCGGTCCCGTCGGCGC
>DATAGR010000706.1:0-1512 GCA_036263575.1 Aquihabitans sp.
CTCCTGGTCGGGGGTGGCCGGGGACCGTCCCCGGGCACCCTCACCATCCGCTCCCACGCGTGGAACCCGGTTGGACCTCGCGTGGACCGTCGCGTCGTGCCTGCTCAGCGGGCTCAGCGGGCCCCTTGGGTGGTCCGCTCCTCGACGCGACCGTCGGCGTGGCGGGCGAAGCGCCCCTGCGCCGGGCCGTGGTGGGGGGCGTCGTCGTCCCAGGGCCAGCCACCGAAGCCGGTGGCCTGGAAGTCGGCGAACGCCTGGCGGATCTCGCCCTCGGTGTTCATCACGAAGGGGCCGTAGCGGGCGACGGGCTCGCCGATGGGCCGGCCCTGCAGGACCAGCACCTCCACCGGGCGATCCCCAGCGGCGACGACGGGGACGGCGACGTCGCTGCGCACGACGGCTCCCGTGTCGGCGCCCAGGTGGTGGCCGCCGACGTCGAGGCCGTCGCCCTCGAACACGTAGATGGTGCGGATCGTGTCGGCCCCGGCGGCCGGCGGCAGCTCCCAGCTGGCGCCCGGTTCGAGCGCGAGGTGCCAGATGGCCAGGTCGGCCTCCGGTCGGGCCGCCCACGAGCTCGGCGGCGGTGGCGGCGGCACCCGGCCCTCGAGGGCGCCGGCGATGACCGTCACCGTCGTGGTGCGCCCGGCGTCGTCGGTGTCGACGATGCGGGGGATGTCCTCGTGCCACAGCATCGTGAAGTACGGGTCGACGAGCTTGTCGGAGGCCGGGAGGTTCAGCCAGATCTGGAAGAGGTGGAGGTCGTTCGGGCCGTCGGGGTCGAGCAGCGGGAACATCTCCGAGTGCACGACGCCCCGCCCCGCGGTGAGCCACTGCACGTCGCCCCGGCCGAACCGGGCCGTCGCCCCGAGGGAGTCGGCGTGGTCGATCAGCCCCCGCCGCACGAACGTGACCGTCTCGAAGCCGCGGTGGGGGTGCTGGGGGAAGCCCGGCACCACCGAGCCGTGGTACATGTTCCAGCCCTCGATGCCGGCGAAGTCCTGGCCGAGGTCGCGGTCGTCGAGCGGCACCGCCGGGCCCAGCTGGTCGCTCCCGGCCGGGTAGTGGTCGAGGTGGTGGGCGCAGAACAGGAACGGGTCGATCGTGGGCCACTGGGTGCCCAGCGGAACCTCCTGGAGGACCGGGTCCGCGTCGTCGGTCGTGGCGTCGTCGGTCGTGGCGTCGTCGGTCGTGTCAGGTGCCATGGCGCCACGCTACGGGCGGGCCCGTGCCCCGCCACCCGGCGCAGGACCCGCTAGATCGGGAGGTCGCCGGTGCCGGTGCGGGTGCTGCCGTGGTCGCGGTAGGCGGCGATGGTGCGCTGGGCGATCCGCATCTGGTGGACCTCGTCGGCGCCGTCGGCGAAGCGCGCCCAGCGGGCGTGCTGGTACATGTGGGCGAGCGGCGTGTCGGTGCTGTAGCCCAGCGCGCCGTGGACCTGGATCGAGCGGTCGATCACCCGGCCCAGCATGTTGGCCACGAAGTGCTTGGCCATCGAGACCTCGCTCTTGAAGT
>DATAGR010000707.1:0-2824 GCA_036263575.1 Aquihabitans sp.
GCCGCCCTGGCCCTGCTGCGCGACGTCGACGTCGTCGTCACCACGACGTGGGCGGCGGGCGGCTCCGTCCACGCCGGCGACGCCGTCGACGCCACCGCCACCCGCGGGACCGGCCCCGACGGCGCTGCCCGCGCGTGGGCGTCACCGCTCGACGAGCTGGGCGTCCCCGTGCTCCAGGCCCAGGCGTCCACCGGCCCGGTCTCGGCGTGGGCCGAGGGCGACGGCCTGTCGCCGCTCGACGTGGCCCTCGGCGTCGCCATCCCCGAGCTGGACGGTCGCATCATCGGCCCGCCGCTGAGCTTCAGCGAGGTGGTGGACGACGGCGGCGAGCTCGGCGTGTCGGTGGCCGCCCACCGGGCCGTCCCCGACCGGGTCGAGCGCCTCGCCGGCCAGGCCGTGCGCCTTGCCCGCCTGCGGCACACGGAGCCGGCGGCGACACGGGTCGCCCTGCTGCTCAGCGCGTACCCCACCGAGCGCAGCCGCATCGGCAACGCCGTGGCCCTCGACACGCCGGCCACGCTGGTGCGGCTGCTGGCCGCCCTCGAGGCCCACGGCCTCGACGTGGCGCCACCGTCGGCGGTCGTGCCCGGCCGGACCGAGGCGTCCTGGCCGGCCGACGCGCCGGCCACCTTCGACGACGACGGCGACCCGGTCGCCGGACCCGGCAACGAGCTGGCCGACGCGGTGATGGCCCGCCTGGCCGACGGCCTCACCTACGACCAGCCCGTGCTGTCCGACGCCCAGCAGGCGCTGGCCGCCGGCCGCCTGCCCGTCGCCGACTACGTCGCTTGGTTCGCCACCCTCCCGGAGGACCTGCAGGAGCTCGTCACCGCGTCGTGGGGCCCCGCGCCCGGCGACGTCACCGTCCACGACGACCACCTCGTCTTCGCCGGCATCGACCTCGGCGGCGTCGTGGTCGCCGTGCAGCCGCCGCGCGGGTTCGGCGAGGACCCGATCGGCACCTACCACGACCCCGAGCTGGCGCCCCCGCACCACTACCTCGCGTTCTACCGGTGGCTGGAGCTGGGCTTCGGCGCCGACGCGGTCGTGCACCTCGGCAAGCACGGCACCCTCGAGTGGATGCCGGGCAAGGCCACCGGGCCGTCGGCGTCGTGCGTGGCCGACGCCGCCCTCGGCGACCTGCCGTTCCTGTACCCGTTCGTCGTCAACGACCCCGGCGAGGCCACCCAGGCCAAGCGGCGGGCCCACGCCGTGATCGTCGACCACCTGCCGCCGCCCATGACGCGAGCCGAGGCCTACGACGACACCGCCCGCCTGGAGACGCTCCTCGACGCCTACGCCCAGATCGAGGCCCTGGACCCAGGCAAGCTGCCGGCCATCCGCGGCGAGGTGTGGGACCTGCTCGTGACCTCGGACCTGGCCAAGGACCTCGGCGTCGAGGAGATGCCCGACCCGGACGACTTCGGCGCCATGATCGGCCACGTCGACGGCTACCTCTGCGCCCTGAAGGACGCCCAGATCCGCGGCGGGCTCCACGTGTTCGGCGAGCCGCCGACGGGCGGGCTGCTGGTCGACACCGTGCTGGCCATCACCCGCCAGCCCCAGGGCGAGGTGCCGGCGCTGCGGGCCACGGTGGCCGGCAGCAAGGGCGTCGACGTCGCCACCGCCGGCACGCGGCAGGTCGACGACGTCGAGGCCGAGTGCCGCCGCCTGGTCGAGGACCTGGCCGCCCACGGCTGGTCGCCCGACGCGGCCGGCGACGACCCGACCCTGCGATGGGTCGCCTCCACGTTGGTGCCCGCCCTCCGGCGCACGCCCGACGAGGTCGCCAACCTGCTCGCCGGCCTCGACGGGCGCCACGTGCCGGCCGGTCCCAGCGGGGCGCCCACGCGCGGCGGCGCCCACGTGCTCCCGACGGGCCGGAACCTCTACTCGGTGGACCCACGGGCCATCCCCTCGCCGCTGGCGTGGGACGTCGGCCTGGCCCTCGCCGACCGCCTCGTGGAGCGCCACGTGGCCGAGACCGGCGCCCACCCCCGCACCGTCGGCCTCGTCATCTGGGGCACGGCGAACATGCGGACGCAGGGCGACGACGTCGCCGAGGCCCTCGCCCTGCTCGGCGTGCGGCCGCGCTGGCACGACCGCTCCGGGCGGGTGGACGGGCTGGAGGTGATCGACCTGGCCGAGCTGGGGCGGCCGCGCGTCGACGTCACGCTGCGCATCTCCGGCTTCTTCCGCGACGCCTTCCCCGACGTCGTGGCCCTGCTCGACGACGCCGTGCGCCTCGTCGCCGCCCTCGACGAGCCCGAGGACCGCAACCCGGTGCGGGCCGCGGGCACGGCCGACCCCCGCATCTTCGGGCCGGCGCCCGGCACCTACGGCTCCGGCGTGCAGCAGGCGATCCTCACCCAGGGCTGGCGCGACCGCGGCGACCTCGGTGAGCTCTACCTCCGCTGGAGCGGCTGGGCGTACGGGCGCGACGTGCACGGCGAGCCCGCCCCCGAGGCCGTCCGGCGCCGCTTCGCCGCCATCGAGGTGGCGGTGAAGAACCAGGACAACCGCGAGCACGACCTGCTCGACGGCTCGGACTACTACGAGGAGCACGGTGGCCTCGTGGCCGCATCGGGCGCCGCCCGCGCCGACGGGCACACGCCGCTGGCCTGGTTCGGCGACTCGTCGGACCCCGCCCGCCCGCAGGTCCGCTCGCTCGCCGAGGAGGCCGCCCGGGTGGTGCGGACCCGCGTGCTGAACCCCAAGTGGCTCGCCGCGATGCGCCGCCACGGCTACAAGGGCGCCTCGGAGGTGGCCGCCACCGTCGACCACCTCTTCGGCTACGACGCCACCACCGGCGTGGTGGCGGACT
>DATAGR010000708.1:0-2888 GCA_036263575.1 Aquihabitans sp.
TCGTTCATGAAGATGCCGGTGGTGGAGCTGACCACGACCGGCCGCAAGAGCGGCCAGCCCCGCACCGTCATGCTCACCGTGCCCGTGCAGGAGGGCGACACCCTCGTGATCGTGGCCTCCAAGGGCGGCGAGGACCGGCACCCGGCCTGGTACGTCAACCTGCTCGCCGATCCCGAGGTCAGCGTGAAGCGGCGGGAGGGCGCCCCGGTGGCCATGCGGGCCCGGGTGGCCGACGCCGACGAGCGGGCCCGCCTCTGGCCCCGGATCACCGCGGCCTACAGGGGCTACGCCGGCTACCAGGAGAAGACGGACCGGGAGATCCCGGTCGTCCTGCTCGACCCCGTGCCCTGAGCCGTCCGCCGACCGGCGGTCAGGAGGGGTTCGGCGCCCGTCGGCCGGCGATGATCGCCAGCTCCTCGCGCACCGAGGGGTCGATCGGGAGGCGGCCGGGCCGGCGGCGACCGCCTCGGCCCGACATCCGGCGAGCGCTGGGGAACCATGTGCGTTGCGTCATGCAATGCACCATAAGACAGTCAGTTGCGTGACGCAATGTTGTGGGTGACGGTCGATCGTCACCTCACGGGCGTGAGGTTGCCCTCGGCGTCGCAGGTGAAGCCCTCGGCTTCGAGGACCTCGGGGGCGGGGCACTCCTCGACCTGGCCGCCGCCGCCGTCCTCGCCGTCGATGGGCGTGAGGTTGCCCTCGGCGTCGCAGGTGAAGCCCTCGGCTTCGAGGACCTCGGGGGCGGGGCACTCCTCGGCCTGGCCGCCGTCCGCCTCGTCGGCGTCGCCCTCGGACGCCCCGGCGGTCGTGGCGGTCGCCGGCGGCGCCGTCGTGGTGGGGGCGGTCGGGTCGTCGTCGCCGTCGCCGGAGCCGCAGGCGGCGAAGACGAGGGCGCAGGCGGCGAGCACGAGCGAGAGGCGACGCATTGGTGGCTCCTTGGGGCGGGGTCGGGCGACCCTACGGCGCGGCGGTGGTCCGGGGGCGCACCCTCAGGGTGGGGCGACGGCCGGCGTCAGGCGTCGGGCGGGGCCTCGGCGCCGCGGGCGGGCGTGGCCCGCCGGCGGCGGAGGGCGACGAGCCCGCCGGCCGCGGCCGCAGCGGCGACGGCCACGCCGCCGACCACGAACGGCGTGGCGCTGCCGTCGTCATCGTCGTCGCCGCCCGAACCCGAACCCGAGCCGCCGCCCTCGGCCGCCTTGGCGAGCGTGGTCGTGGGTGCGGGCTCCGGCTCCCGGATGGCGCGGAAGGGACCGGTGACCTCCCAGGTGACGCCGGCCGTCCGGGCCTCGCCGCCGGCGGCGCCGGGGATGATCTCGCCGATCGTCTTCGGGGACGGCCCCCGCTGGCTGCTGAAGTACAGGCGGTCGCGAGCAGGGTTGAAGCAGGGACCGGTCACCTCGGAGACGTCGTGGCCGACGGCCCGCGCGAACGGTGCCACCGCGCCCTCGGGCGTGATGATCACGAGCTCCATGTTCCCGCCGTCCTCGGCGACGAAGAGGTCGCCCGAGCCGGCGTCCGCGGTGATGTTGTCGACGTGTGAGAGGACGGCGCCCTCGACGCCGGCACCCGCGGGGTCGCCCTTCCAGATGACCTCGTGGCGCTGCTCGGCGACGTCGATCCGATGGACGCTGTGGTCGCCCTTGGTGGTGAAGTAGATGGTGCCCTCGTGGTACCAGATGCCCTCGCCGCCGACGAAGCGCGTCGCCTCCGGCACCTGCTCGCGGGTCGGCGTGGTGGCCCCGGAGGGATCGGGCACCTCGGACCACGTGACGGTGCCGTCGCCGGCGACCACGGCGGCTTCGAGCAGCCCCTCGGAGAGGTCCGGGTACGCCGTCGGCGTGAACCGGTACAGGAGCCCGGTGGGGTGGTCCTGGGTGAGGTACACGGTCTTCGACATGGGGTCCACGGCCGCGCCCTCGTGGGCGAAGCGGCCCATCGCGAGGTGGGCCACGGCCTCCTCCTCGCCGGTGGGGTCGCACTCCCAGATCCGGCCCTGCTCGTCCATGGACTCCTCGCCGGAGAGCCACGTGCCCCACGGGGTCGGCCCGCCCGCGCAGTTCGAGTTCGAGCCCTCGAGGATGCGGTACGCGTCGACGATCGTGCCGTCGGCGTCGAACCGGACGGCGCTCACGCCGCCGGCGTCGGCGGCCTGGGCGGTGAACACCTCGCTGTTGCAGGCGTAGAGCCAGCCGCCGTCGTCGGTGGGGAACGTGGCGGCGCCGTCGGGGAACGCGTGCCAGGCGTAGTCGGTGTCGGCGACGGGTTCGCCGGCGACACCGATGATGCGCGAGGTGAAGCCCTCGGGGAGGAGCAGCCCGTTCTCGTCGGGCTCGGTGGCGAGGGGGCCGTACGGGCTCTCGCCGGGGCGGGCGGACTGGGCACCGGCCGTCGCCATGGACAGGTTCGGCAGCACCGCGCCCCCTGCGCCGGCGACGATGGCTCCCTGGAGGAACTGTCGTCGTTCGATGCGGCGACGGTAGCGGCCCCGGGCGGACACCTGTCGCCCATCCGCCGGCAACCAGGGCGCGACACGGGCCGGGCCCCGGGGCCCGGCCCGTGTCGGGTCGTGGATCGGCGTGGTCGACGGGCGCTACGCCACGGCGAAGGTGATGGTGAACGTGGCCTCACCGGGCTCGATCTCGAAGCTGGCGCCCGTCGGATCGGTGCCGGCGAGGGCCGGCTGGCCGAGGGAGCCATCCGTCCGCTCGACCTCGAAGCCGTCGCCGAGGGCGTCCTCGTAGTGGGCCAGGACATCGTCCCCGCTGAGGTCGGTCACGTAGTCGATGACCTGCACGCTGTCGTCCAGGGTGCTGCTGACGCCGCAGAGGGTCGAGCCGTCGGGGGCGTCGGCCCAGCCCTCGGGCGTCATCGTGGCGTCGTCGAGC
>DATAGR010000709.1:0-1727 GCA_036263575.1 Aquihabitans sp.
CGTTCAACGTCCCGGGGCTGAAGTGCGCCCAGATCCTCACCGGTGACGAGGCCACGAAGGAAGCGCTGGCCGGCGTGCCGATGGCCCACAACGACTCGTGGGGCTCGCTCGGCGTCGTGGCCGCGGTGGCGGCGTACACCGAGGGCGACGCGTGGTTGGCGGCGTTGGTCGAGCGCCTGGACCAGCAGCGGACGCTGCTCCGCGACCTGCTGGCCGAGCACCTGCCGGAGGCCAGGATGCGGCCGCTCGAGGCGACGTACCTGGCCTGGCTCGACCTGCGCGCCTACGGCCACCCCGACCCGGCCGAGGTCATCCTGCGCGGCGGGGTCCGGGTCTCCCCGGGCCGGAGCTACTGGCCGGGCCTCGACGGGCACGTGCGGCTCAACATCGCCACGTCGCCCGAGCGGCTGACCGAGATCGTCCGCCGGATGGCCGCCGCGCTCAGCTCTTCGCGACCCGCCTGACCTTCACCCGCGCCGGCGTGGCGTCCACGTTGCCGGCCGCGTCGGTGGCCCGCACCAGGATGACGTGCTTGCCGAGCCCCAACCGCACCTTGAACGGCGAGGTGCAGGCCTTCCACGCCTTGGCGTCCACCTGGCACTGGAACGTCGCGCCGGCCTCGGACGAGGAGAAGGCGATCTTGGCCTTCTTCTTGAAGGTCCGCTTGGCGGGCTTCTTGGTGACCGTCGTCTCGGGGGCGACGGTGTCGACCGTGAACGCGCGGGTCGCCGGCGTGCCGTCGGTGTTGCCGACGGCGTCCTTCGCGCGCACCGAGAAGGTGTGCGCACCGTCCGCCAGGGTCGCGGGCGTGAACGGACTGGTGCACGGCGCGTACGCGCCGCCGTCGACCTGGCACTCGAAGGTCGCACCCGCCTCGCTGCTGAAGGTGAACGTGGGCGTCGAGTCCGTCGTCGTACCGCTGGGGCCGCCCACGAGAGTGGTGTCGGGGGCCGTGGCGTCGACGGTGAAGGACCGCGTCGCGGGCGAGGGATCCGTGTTTCCGCTCTGGTCGGTCGCCTGCACCGCGAAGCTGTGTGGCCCGTCCGTCAAGACTCCCGTCGTGTGCGTGGCGCCCGGTCCGGAGCACGGCCCGAACGCTGCGCTGTCGACGGAGCACTCGAACGTCGCTCCCGGCTCGCTCGCGAACCCGAACGTCGGTGTGTTGTCGGCGACGACCCCGTTGGGGCCTGAGCTGATCGTCGTGTCCGGGGGGGTGGTGTCGCTGAACTCGTAGGCCCCCACGTCACGCCGTGCGGTCCCGTCGCCGTTGCCGTCGAAGACCCTGGCGGCGCCGGCGCGGTCCGTGGCCGGCCCACCGGGCGACGGGCTACCGGCGTCGACGAGGGGCGAGCCGCCGAGCAGGCGGTAGTTGCCGCTGGCGGGGTCGACGAAGACTGGATCGGTGTTGACGTTGCCCGCGACCTCCACGACGCCGCCGACTCCGTTGTTGGTCAGTGAGCTGGTCTTGGTCGCGAAGTCGGACCAGCTGACGTTGATCACTCCGTTGCTGGTCTGACCCGCGGGCAGGCTGTTGCCGGCCTCCGCCATGAGGTCGGTCCCGCCAGAGGTGCGGACGATGGAGTTCTCGAGGTTGACCACGGCGGTCTGCTGCGCGCCGGAGCTCTTGGCCCAAGCCCACACCCCGCGCGAGCTGGCCCCGCCGCCGACGACCGTGAGGTGGTTGGCGTGCACCGTCTTCGGGGTCGGGTTGTTGTTGTTGTTGAAGG
>DATAGR010000710.1:0-1532 GCA_036263575.1 Aquihabitans sp.
CCTGCCGATCGACGCCGCGGAGCTCGTGACGCCCGAGGTCACCACGCGCGACATCGACCGTGGCCCGTACCAGCACTTCCTCCTCAAGGAGATCGAGGAGGCGCCCGGGTCGTTCCGCAAGACGCTGCGCGCCAAGGTCGCGCCGGGGCCCGACGGCGCCCTGCGGGCCACCCTCGGCGACGACACCCTCCCCGTCCCCGTCCGGGACGCCCTGCGATCGGGCGAGATCGGGCGGGTCCTCGTGATCGGCCAGGGCACGGCGGCGGTGGCCGGCCAGAGCCTGGCCCGGGTCCTCGCCGCCGAGCTGGCCGGCACACCGGTCCGGGTCGAGGCGCTGCCCGCCACCGAGCTGTCCGGGTTCTCCCTCCGGGCCGACATGGCCGACACGCTCATCGTGGCCATCAGCCAGTCCGGCACCACCACCGACACGAACCGCACCGTCGACCTGGCCCGTGGTCGTGGCGCCCGCGTCGTGGCCATCGTCAACCGGCGGGGCAGCGACCTGACCGACAAGAGCGACGGCGTCCTCTACACCTCCGACGGTCGCGACGTGGAGATGAGCGTGGCGTCGACCAAGGCGTTCTACGCCCAGATCGCCGCCGGCTTCCTCCTCGCGGTCGCCATCGCCCAGGAGGTCGCCGGCACCGAGGCCGGTGCCGCCCGGCGGGCCGAGCTCCTCGCCGGGCTGCGGGACCTGCCGGCGGCCATGGAGGCCACACTGGCCCGTCGCGCCGTCATCGCCGAGGCGGCCCAGGAGCTGGCGCCGTCGCGCCGCTACTGGGCGATCGTCGGCTCCGGCGCCAACCGGGTCGCGGCCGAGGAGATCCGGATCAAGCTCTCGGAGCTCTGCTACAAGGCCATCGCCTCCGACGCCATCGAGGACAAGAAGCACATCGACCTCTCGTCGGAGCCGCTGATCCTCGTCTGCGCCGCCGGCCTGTCCGGCTCGAACGCCGACGACGTCGCCAAGGAGGTCGCGATCTACCGGGCCCACAAGGCCACGCCGATCGTGATCGCCACCGAGGACGAGGACCGCTTCAACGCCGCCCACCGCGTGATCACCGTGCCGTCGGTCCAGCCCGAGCTGGCCTTCGTGCTCACCACCGTGGTCGGGCACCTCTTCGGCTACGAGGCCGCCCTGGCCATCGACGCCCAGGCCCGCCCGCTGCGCGAGGCGCGCGGCGCCATCGAGGAGGCGGTGTCGGGCCCCGAGGTCACCGACGCCGACCGCCTGCTCGTCGAGCTCCGCAGCACCTTCGCCTCGGCGTCGGCCCGCTTCCACGACGGCCTGCGCACCGGCGCCTACGACGGCCACCTGGAGGCCGGCACCGCCGTGCGCCTGTCGTCGATGTTCCGCTACGGCACCGGCCTGGCACCGCTGGAGGCGTACCAGAGCGAGCACGGCCGGGTCGGCACGCCGAGCATGGTGATCGAGGACCTGACGGCCGCCCTGACCGGCGCCATCGAGGAGCTGACCCGCCCCGTCGACGCCATCAAGCACCAGGCGAAGACCGTCACCGTGGGCATCTCCC
>DATAGR010000711.1:0-3098 GCA_036263575.1 Aquihabitans sp.
GGCGAGGGCGACCATGAACGCGCTCTCGCCGGCCCACATCGCGCCGAAGGAGATCTGGGCTCGACGTAGCGGACCACCGGGCATGGCACCGAGCGCACCCACCGGGGAGCGTCTCGGGGCGCTGCGGCGGGGCACGTCGCAACTATCGCAGGGCCCCCGGCGGCCGACAATCGGGGCACGGAGCGTGTCGGTCGCCGCCATCGACGAAGGGCGCTCCCTGCTGCTCGCCGTCAGCCGACGTGTCGCGAGGGGCCTCGTCGACTCACGGGGTCGGGGTGCCGTGGACCTTCGTGGCGTGGCGGCGGTAGGTCCGCATGGCGAGGCGGGGGAGCAGCGCTCGCACGGGTCGTGGCGCCGAGGCGAGCATCGTCGCGACGACGGCCGGGTCGCCCTGGTAGACGAGCATGCCGAAGACGACGAGCTTGTCGCGGCCCTCGGCGCCCTTCTCGCCGTGCGCGCCGATGGCGTCCCACTCGGCGTCGGTCAGCAGGCGCTCGGCCATCGGCAGGACCGACCGCTCCTCGAGGTCGAGGTGATCGCCCAGGGCGACGTGGAGGTCCTCGAGGGCCGATGCGAGGGCGTCACGGGACGTGGCGTCGGCGCTGGTCCGCCACGTCGGCAACGTGACCCGGATCTGCTCGAGGCCCCGTTCGAGCACCTCGTGCTGGTCCTCCATCACCTGGATCAGGGCCGCCTCCTCGCCGGACGTCCGTTCGGCGAGCGGCGGGAACGCCAGCTCGTCCTCGTTCTCGTGGTGGTGGGCCAGCATCTGGAGCACGACGCGGAGGTGCTCGGCCACGGTGGCGGCCCGGCGGACGTCACCGTCGTCGACGCGCCGCACCAACGGCCCGGCCAGGCCCAGCTCCGCCGCAGCGCGGTGTGCACGACGATCGCCGGCAAGGCTCGGTCGAGGCCGATGGTGGGATCAGCGGTCGCGTCGGTGGTCGGGGACTGGGTCATGGCGTGCTCCATCGGTGCGTGGCGGTGTCGAGGACACCATCGCTTCCACCCCATGCAGCGCACGTGGAAGCCACATGGGACGGCGACGCACGGCCGCTGACCTGGAGCGGAGCGGTCAGGAGCGCAGGACCTTCGCCATCGCCTTGCCCTTGGCGAGCTCGTCGACGAGCTTGTCGAGGTAGCGGATCTTCTGCATCAGCGGGTCCTCGACGTCTTGGACGCCCTTCCGCTCCAACTTGTTGACGTAGTGGGGATAGACGGACGACACGCTGGTCGTGAAGATCCGATGCACAGCCGGAGGGTACCGCCGGGTCGAGGCGGGTCACCGGCCCTTCGCCGCAAGGACGATCACCGCCGCCGACCAGCCGCACCCGACCACCGTCCCGAAGACGGCCCCGCCGGGGGAGTCCCCGGCGCCCGTGACCACGCCGAGCACGACCGCCACAAGGCGACGGCGGCGAACGCCGGGATGATGACTAGCAGCAGGACGAGGATGGCGCTCGGGTGACGCCCGAACGGGTCGGCGATCCGGTGGCGATCGGTCGAGGTGTGGTCGGCGGCGATCCACTGCCCGCTGGACATCGGGTGCCGGATCAGCCCAGGGCCGACGACACGGCGATGGCGACGGCTGCGACCAGCACGAGGGCGATCAGGGCGGCGAACAGCGTTCGCCGCTGTCGTCGCATCCAGGGGCTCGGATCGGTGAGCCCACGGATGCCGATGCGCGCCTCCTGCACCTGCCACGGCTCGTCGCGGTTCCACTGAGGTCCCACGTTCTCGAAGGCCATCACACGAACCGTACTGCGGCGGTCAGCTGACCGGTGCTGGCCGTCACCCCGGCCGGGCACACTGACGCCGATGGCGCTCGAGTGGACCACCGCCAACCTCTCCGACGTGTCGCTCGCCGGCTTCGACGGCCCCATGTACGTCGCCCAGGTCGTCCGCTACGACGTGCCTCGCGGGTGGGTCGGCTACATCCACGGCCACCGGGTACCGGGTGGGCCCTGGCAGCGGTCGACGCAGGCGTGCCGGGCCGTCGAGGTCGCGCTCGACACGATGATGACCTGCTAGGCGACGTGTCATCCTCGCCGCGGGATCGGTCGGAGCGCTTCCCAGCGCGGCGATGCCGACGTCAGCGGACGACTGGCGAGTTGAACCACGTGGTGTCGGGTGTGCTTCCTGGGCCGTACCAATAGAGGTCGGTCGTCCCGCCACCGGTGAGGTCGGCCCGGACGGGACGGGCGTCCATGGCTGCGGTGACGGGTTCGGACGTGTACGTGCCGTTGCCGGCGTGGTCCCACAGCCGGTCCGACGCTGCGCCGGGGCGGTACCAGAGGATGTCGTCGATGCGGTCGCCGGTGAAGTCGCCGCTGACCGGCTGGTAGGTCTCGTTCACCGTATGGGGCGTGGAGGTGAAGCGCCCGCCCCGGTCGAACTCCCAGCGACGGTCGGCCGCCACGCCGGGCCCGTGCCAGAAGATGTCGTCGACGCCGTCGCCGGTGTAGTCGCCGGCGGTCACCTGGAAGTCGCCGTCGACGACGTGCGCGGTCGACGTGTGGCCGCCTCCGGGGTCGAAGTCCCATCGGTGGTCGGCGCCGCGACCCGGGTTGTGCCACATGATGTCGTCGGCCCGGTCGCCCGTGAAGTCGCCGGCCACCGGCCGGTACGAGCCGCCCACGGCGTGGGGCGTGGAACTGAAGGCGCCCCCGGCTGCGAAGTCCCAGAGGTGATCGGCAGCAGCACCAGGTGCGTACCAGAAGACGTCGTCGACGCCGTCACCGGTGAAGTCGCCCGCGACGGGCAGGTAGGTCCCGTCGACGCGGTAGGCCTTCGTGGTGTAGCGGCCATCGCCGCCGTAGAGCCGCACGTGGTCGGGTCCCGTGCCCGGTTGGTACATGAACACGTCGTCGACCCCGTTGCCGTCGAAGTCCCCGGCGACGGGCCGGAGGGTGCCTCCCACCGCGTCGGGCTCGGTCGACACGGGCAGCGCCGCAGCCGGGGCGGGGGGGTCAACGAAGCGGTAGCTCGGTCCCGTCCCCACGAGCCCTCGCGCCGCGGTCACCGTGATGTCCGCCGCGCCGGCGGGGTGCGCCGGCACCGTCACGTCGACCCGAGCGTCGGACAGCACGGTGAACGGC
>DATAGR010000712.1:0-4551 GCA_036263575.1 Aquihabitans sp.
ATGGAGTCGTGGTTGCGCTCGGTGACGTCGGACGACGTCTTGGCGAAGACGGTGTACCAGTCGGCCTGGGCCACGCCGGAGATCCAGCACTTGGTGCCGTTGAGCACCCACTCGTCGCCGTCCTGCACGGCCTTGGTGCGCATGCCCATGACGTCGCTGCCGGCCTGCGGCTCGGAGAGGCAGAACGCGCCCCGCTTGGAGCCGTCGGCGATCGGCGCGATGTACTGCTCGTTCTGCTCCTTCGTGCCGGCGATCATCACGGGACCGGTGGGCAGGCGGGTGAGCAGCAGCATCAGCGCCGCGGTGTTCGAGTACTTGGCGACCTCCTCGATGGCCAGGGTGAGGCCGAGGATGCCGGCGCCCGAGCCGCCGAGGTCGGTGGGGATGCACAGCCCGAGCAGGCCGGCGTCACGGAACACCTCGAAGAGGTCCTGGGGGTACTCGCCGGTCTCGTCGATCTCGCGTGCCCGCGGCTTCACCTTGTCCTGGGCGATGCGGCGGACGGTCTCCTGCAGGTCCTGCAGCTCTTCGGGCAACTCGAAGTCCATGGCTCGGACCGTACCCGGGGGTCAGACGTCGCGGACCATCTCGCACTGCCGGATGCGGGGGTCGAGCTCGTAGGGCATGTCGGTGCCGGTGGAGCGGAAGCCCTCGCCCTCGTAGAAGCGTCGAGCGAACTCGTTGCGCTCCACGACCCACAGGCGCAGGGCCCGGTCGCCGTTGCCCCGGGCCCAGCCGGCGACGGCCTCGAGGAGGGCGGTGGCGACGCCGACGTCGCGGTGGCCGGGCGCGGACCACAGGCCCACGACGTTGACCACGCCGTCGCGGTTCGCGTAGGCGCCCACCATCCCGACGGGCTCCTCGACGTCGGCGGCCTCGGCGAGGAACGTGGCCTGCAGCGGACCCGACGCGTTGGCGGCCGCCGAGGCGGTCCAGTGGTCGTCGTCGTGCGCCTCGGCCCGGGCCAGCGTGGTGGTGGCGTCGCCCGGTGCGTCGGCCAGCGCGGCGAGGCGGGTGGCGCGCAGGAGCGGGCCCTCGTCGGCGGCGAGCCGCCGCACCGTGAACATCACGGCAACCTACTGCGATCCGCCGGTCCGACCGGGTGACGTCGGGGCCGCCGGCGCGGCCCCGCAGGGGTCAGGCCGTGCGCCGCCGCTGGCGGATGATCCGACGTCGCTCCCGCTCGGTGCAGCCGCCCCAGACCCCTTCCTTCTCCCGGATCGTGAGCGCGTGTTCGAGGCACGCGCTCTGCACGGGGCACACCCCGCAGACCGCCTTCGCCGTGCGGGCGTCGTCGTCGGTCTCGGGGTAGAAGGTCTGCGGATCGAGGCCGTGGCAGGCGGCCTTGTTGCGCCAAGACGTGTTCATGGGTGGAGGGTCGCTCCCTCGACGGCTGTCGGATGACGACGGGCGCCTCGGATGGCCCCGCCTGGGGTTCCGTCCGCTGGCCGGGTCGGGAGCGCGGTCCCGCCCGGGGGCGAACGAAGCGCCGAGCATGGCACCCCGGCCCCCGGGGTGTCCACACGATCTCCGACCTGGGTGCCGCCGCGACGCGTGGCGCCGCCGCTACGCCCCGAAGCCCGTCAGCCCTCGAGGTCGGCGACCAGCTCGGCGACGTTCTCGTCGGTGAGCGGCGTCTCGTGGACGTACTCGGGGTGGTCGACGACGAGCGAGACCGGTCCGGTGCGGAAGAGCTCGATCTGGTTCGACGTGAGCTCGAAGTGCACGTAGTGCACCGCGGCGGTGATCTCGTCGCGCGTGAGTTGCTTCTCGTGGTCGGCGTCGACCGTGCAACGGACCCAATCGGCGTCGGGGCCCTCGCCGAGGCGGAACACCACGTGGCGCTCGATGCCGACGAGCTTGGGCAGCCACTCGCGCATCTGCTCGTCGGTGGTCAGCTCGATGAAGAGCGTGGCGGCGAGGTGCGCCGGCTCGGGGATGAGCGGGTTGTAGATGTCGAGCTCGGTCTGGATGCCCTCGTCGGTGAAGATCTTCTCGGCGCGTGCCATCTCCTGGATCTGGAACCGGATGGTGTCGCGGCTCTCGAACAGGAGGGTGACCACGGGGCCGACGCTGATGCGGCGGCGCTTCTTCATGGCGATGACGCCGGCGCGGAACTGCATCCGCTCGCGCTCGTACTCGCGCAGGTCGGCGATGTCGTCCAGGGTCAGCTTCGTCATTTGGGGGGTGCTCCTCGGAGGTGGCGTGGAACGGCGACGGGGGGACCAGTGGTCCCCCCGCACGCTCAGAGATGGCGGGCGCTCGACGCGCCCGGGTGCCCGCCGCCCGAGGCGGCGGGGCGAGGGATCAGGAGACGTTCTCGAGGCCCTGGGTGAAGCGACCAGCGTGGCTCTTCTCGGCCCGGGCGAGGGTCTCGAGCCACTCGGCGACCTCGTCGAAGCCCTCCTCGCGAGCCGTCTTGGCGAAGCCCGGGTACATCTCGGTGTACTCGTAGGTCTCGCCGGCGATGGCCGACTTGAGGTTGTCGGTGGTGGGCCCGACCGGCTCGCCGGTGGCGGGGTCGCCCACCTCGGCGAGGAAGTCGAAGTGCCCGAAGGCGTGACCGGTCTCGCCCTCGGCGACCGAGCGGAACAGCGCCGCCACGTCGGGGTACCCCTCGACGTCGGCCTTCTGGGCGAAGTACAGGTACCGGCGGTTCGCCTGGCTCTCGCCGGCGAAGGCCTCCTTCAGGTTCTCTTCGGTCTGGGACCCTTTGAGCTCAGCCATGACGTGGTCAGGCCTCCTTGGTGTTGGTGGTGGTTGGTGTTGGACGGGGTGCGCCGGCGGTGGCGGCGCAGGCGGCGCAGCGGCCGCGGAACACGATCTCGGTGCGGGTGACCTCGAAGTCGGCCGCGGACCCGGCGGGCACGGCGACGTCGGGGTAGTCGACGTGGAGGTCGTCGACCCGGCCGCACGTGTCGCACACGAGGTGGTGGTGCGGCGAGAGGTTCGGGTCGAAGCGGGCCGAGCCGGTGCCGACGTCGATCTGGCCGAGCTCGCCCATGGCCGTGAGGTCGTTGAGCGTCTGGTACACGGTGCGCAGCGACACCATCGGCATGTCGCGGACCACCCGGGCGTGCACCGCCTCCGCCGTGGGGTGCGCCTCGTTGCCGTGGAGGATCCGGAAGATCGCCTGGCGCTGCGGCGTGACCTTGAGCCCCTGCGACCGGAACCGGTCGGTGAGCTGGTCGGGCGTCTTCACGAGGTGGACCCTACCGCCATCGGCCGGTGTCAACAATCGTTGTTGACGAGAAACGGGTGCGGCGTGGGGTGCGACGAGGGCGTCGTCGTAGGATCGGGGGATGCCAGGACGCTCGTGCCCAGCCACCACGCCGACGGCGGGGGCCGCCCCCGCCAGGCTGCGCCTCACGGGGTCGGGCCGATGATCGGGCCCGGCTGGTTCGACCGGGACGACGGCCTGCGCCGCCTGGCCGACGACCCGTTCGACGTCCTGGTGGTCGGCGGCGGCATCACGGGCGTGGGCGTGGCCCTCGACGCCGCATCTCGCGGCCTGCGCACGGCGCTCGTCGAGCGCGACGACTTCGCGTCGGGCACGTCGTCGAAGTCCTCGAAGCTCGCCCACGGCGGCCTCCGCTACCTGCAGCAGCGGGAGATCCGCCTCGTCTACCAGGCCCTCCACGAGCGCCAGCGGCTGCGCCACAACGCCCCCCACCTGGTCAAGCTGCTGCCCTTCCTCCTGCCGGTGCTCACGGGCCGGGGCAGCGTCATCCCCAAGAAGCTCGCTCGCACCCTCGGCCTCTCCATGTGGATGTACGACCTCACCGGCGGCGCCCGCATCGGCAAGTTCCACGAGCGCATCTCCGCCGACGAGACCCTGGCCCACATGCCCACGCTGCCGGCCGACAAGCTGGCGGCGTCGTACCTCTACTACGACGCCACGGTCGACGACGCCCGGCTCACCCTCACCGTCGCCCGCACCGCCGCCATCGAGTTCGGCGCCGTCGCCGTCAACGGCGTCTCGCTGGTCGGCATCGACAAGGACGCCGACGGCCGGGTGCAGGCCGCACGCGTCGAGGCCGACGGCCGGGAGATCACCGTCCGCTGCCGGGCCGTGGTCAACGCCGCCGGCGTCTGGTCGGACGACGTCCGCACGATCGACGAGGGCGTCGAGGTGGACTCGATCCGCCCGGCCAAGGGCGTCCACATCACGGTGCCTTGGGACAAGGTGCGCAACGACGTGGCCGTGGTCGTGCCCGTGCCGCGCGACAAGCGCTCGGTCTTCGTGGTCCCGTGGGGCGACCTGACCTACATCGGCACCACCGACACCGACTACGACGGCCCCCTCGACGACCCGCCGGTCACCGAGGAGGACATCGACTACCTGCTCGGCGCCATGAGGTTCACCGGCATCACGCGGGACGACATCGTCGGCACCTGGGCCGGCCTTCGCCCGCTCGTGAAGAGCGGCGCGACCGGCAAGACGGCCGACCTGTCCCGGCGCCACAAGGTCAACCCGTCGCCGAGCGGGGTCGTCACCATCACCGGCGGCAAGCTCACCACCTACCGGGAGATGGCCGCCGACACCGTCGA
>DATAGR010000713.1:0-2492 GCA_036263575.1 Aquihabitans sp.
CGACGCCGCGATCAGCAGCGGCCGGGCCGCCGGTCTGCTCGCCGCCCGCCGAACGGCAACGATGGCGATCGCATGACCGGTGTCCTCCACGACGACGCGACCTTCGAGGCCGAGCGGCGCCGCCTCGTGGGCCTCGCCTACCGGATCACCGGCTCGCGCGCCGAGGCCGACGACGTCGTGCAGGACGCCTGGCTGCGCTGGCAGCGGGCCGACCCGGACACGGTCGTGCGGCCGGCGGCGTGGCTCACCACGACCACCAGCCGACTGGCCCTCGACCGGCTCCGGTCGGCCCGCCACCAGCGCGAGACCTACGTGGGGCCGTGGCTCCCCGAGCCGGCCAACCCCGAGCCCGGCCCCGCCGATCGCGCCGAGCTGGCCGAGACCCTGACCTTCGGGTTCCTGACGCTGCTCGAGCGCCTCGGCCCGGTCGAGCGGGTGGTCTTCCTGCTCGCCGACGTCTTCGCCGTGCCGTTCGACGAGATCGCCCAGGTGGTCGACAAGACGCCCGAGGCCTGCCGGCAGGTGGCGTCGCGCGCCCGGCGCCGGGTGCGCGAGGAGCGGCCCCGCTTCTCCCCCACCGACGACGAGGCGTGGCAGGTCACGGCGGCGTTCATGGAGGCCGCCCAGGCCGGCGACCTCGACACGCTGGTCGCCCTGCTCGCCGACGACGCCCTCGCCATCACCGACGGCGGCGCCGACCACCACGCGGCGCGGCGCCCGATCGTGGCCGAGCGCGTGCCCCGCTTCATCGCCAACGTGACCCGGCGGGGCGTCGAGCCCGGCGACGTGTTCGTCCCCCGCCCCGTGAACGGCCAGCCCGGCGTGGTGATCGTGCGCGCCGGTGAGCCGGTGACGGCCGTCGGGGTGTCGGTCGACCACGGCCTCGTGCACCGGCTCTGGGTGATCGTGAACCCCGAGAAGCTGCGCACGCTCGACTCGGCCCCGGTCACCTGAACCGGGCCGGGGCGCGACGGAGGCCCGCCTCGCGGCGGGCCTCCGTCGTCGTCCAGGCGGGCCGGCGGACCGGCGGTGGCTCAGACCAGCTCGATGCGCGCCATGGGGGCGTTGTCGCCCTGGCGGGGGCCGAGCTTCAGGATGCGGGTGTAGCCGCCGTTGCGGTCGGCGTAGCGGGGCCCGACGTCGTCGAACAGCTTGGCCGCGATCTCCTTGTCGTTCAGGTAGGAGACGACCTGGCGGTGGTTGTGCAGCCCGCCCTTCTTCGCCTTGGTGATGACCTTCTCGGCCACCGGGCGCAGCGCCTTGGCCTTGGCCTCGGTGGTGACGATGCCCTCGGCCGCGATGAGCGACGACACGAGGTTGGCCATCATCAGCCGCTGGTGGGCGGCGTCGCCGCCGAAGCGGCGTCCCTTCTTCGGGGTTGCCGGCATGTCACTCCATCCCGCGGAGCGCCAGGCCCCGCTCGTTCAGCTTCTCCTTGACCTCGTCCAGCGACTTCTGGCCGAAGTTGGTGATGGCCAGGAGGTCGTCCTCGCTCTTGCGCAGCAGCTCGCCCACGGTGTTGACCTGGGCGCGCTTGAGGCAGTTGCGGGGACGCTCGGAGAGGTCGAGGTCTTCGATCGGCATCTCGAGCTCGGGCGAGGACGCCATGGTGGCGCTGGTCTCACCGAGCTCCAGGGTCGGGGGCTCTTCGCTCATGTCGGCGACGAGCTGCACCAGCTTGGTGAGCGTGTCGCCGGCCGACGCCAGGGCGTCGCGAGGGGTGATCGACCCGTCGGTCTCGATGTCGAGGACGAGGCGGTCGTAGTTGGTGTCCATCTCGACGCGGGTCGGCTCGACCAGGAACGTCACCCGGCGGACCGGCGAGAAGATGGAGTCCACCGGGATGACCCCGATGGTGTTGGTGCCCTTGTCCCGGTCGGCCGAGAGGTAGCCGCGGCCGCGCTCGACGGTGAGGTCGAGGGCCAGGCGCCCCTTGTCGTTCAGGGTGGCGATGGTGTGCTCGGCGTTGAGCACCTCGACGTCGGCCGTCGCCTGGATGTCGGCGCCGGTGACGTCGGCGGGGCCGCGGACGTCGAGGCGCAGGGTGACCGGCTCGTCGGAGACCGAGGTGAGCACCAGGTCCTTCAGGTTGAGGATGATGTCGGTGACGTCCTCGGTGACACCGGTGATGGTGTCGAACTCGTGAAGGGCGTCGTCGAAGCGGACGGCGGTGATCGCCGCGCCGGGGATCGACGACAACAGGGTGCGCCGCAGCGAGTTGCCGAGCGTGTGGCCGAAGCCGGGCTCGAGCGGGCTGATGGCGAACCGCTGGCGGTTGCTCTCTTCCTCACCGACGGGCTCGACCGTGGGACGCTGAATGACCAGCATGTGAAGCCTTCCTCAGGAACTAGATCGTCGGGGGGTTACTTGGAGTACAGCTCGACGATGAGCTGCTCCCGGACGGGCACGTCGATCTGCGCACGGGTGGGCAGATCGTTGACCGTGACCTGGAAACCGCCGTCGCCGACCTCGAGCCACGAGGGCTTGAGCCG
>DATAGR010000714.1:0-4342 GCA_036263575.1 Aquihabitans sp.
CCACGGCGGCACCGCAGGCGGCGGCGACGAGCACGAGGGCCGGTGCCCGGACGGCCAGGACCGCCGCGCCGACCAGCGCGACCCCGCAGGCCGCCGGCCACGCCGCCTCGGGATCGACCTCGAGCTCGGCGGCCGCCAGCGCCGAGCCGAACCATCGGGGGCACCGGCTCGCCGGTCCCGGCGCGTCGGCGCCCGGCAGGCGCCCACGTGCCGCGACGGCGCGGTCCGCGGCGGCGGCCCGGAGGCCGGCGACGACGGTGCCGGCGACCAGCCCGGCGACGAGCGCGGCCGGGGCGATCACCCGCACCACCCCGCCGAGGGCGGCCCCGCCGACGGCTCGCGAACGCGCCGCGACGGCAGGGCGAGGACGCCCCTCGCGTCGGCCAGCGGGCGCAGCGCCCCACCGGTGCGCTGCGGTGGGTCGGCCGACCCTGGGGGGAGGACCTCGGCCACCTCGGTCACCCGTCGCCGACCGGTGCCGTCGCGGGCGATGTGCACCACGAGGTCCACCGCCGACCGGAGGTGGTCGCGCACCGCGTCGAGCGGCAGACCGACGCCGGCGAGCAGCACCAGCGTCTCGAGCCGGCGCAGGGCGTCGTCCGCGCCGTTGGCGTGGAGCGTGGAGAGCGAGCCGTCGTGGCCGGTGTTCATGGCCTGGACCATGTCGAGCGCCTCGCCGCCGCGGACCTCGCCGACGATGAGCCGGTCGGGGCGCATGCGGAGGGCGTTGCGCACGAGGTCGCGACAGCTCACCGGGGCCACGCCCTCCACCGAGGAGGGCCTCGTCTCGAGGCGCACGACGTGGTCCGCCGCGAGCCGCAACTCGGCCGCGTCCTCCACGGTGACGATGCGCTCGCCGGCGGGGATCGAGGCAGCCAGCGCGTTGAGCAACGTGGTCTTGCCCGAGCCGGTGCCCCCGGAGACGAGGACGTTGGCACGGGCGCGCACGGCCCAGCGGAGGAGGGCGACCACCGGCGGCGGCGCCACCTCGGCGAGCTCGATGCGCCGCACGGAGAAGCGGCGGATGGTCAGGCAGGGGCCGTCGATGGCGAGCGGCGGCACCACGACGTGGACGCGCGAGCCGTCGGCCAGCCGGGCGTCGACCACCGGGCTGGCCGGATCGACGCGCCGGCCGAGGGGCGCCACGATGCGCTCGACGAGGAGGTCGATCGTGGCCCGGTCGAGGGTGGTGCTCGTGGCCGTGAGCCGCCCGTGGCGCTCGACCCAGACCGGCCCCGGGCCGTTCACGAGCACGTCGGTGACCTCGGGGTCGGCCAGCAACGCCTCCAGCGGACCGAGGCCACGGACCCGGGCGAGCACCCGGCGCACCGTGGCGGCGACGTGCGCCGGCGGGCGCAGCGGATCCACCTCGCGGACCAGGGCGGCGATGTCCTCGGGCTCCGGTGGTCCGGCGCCGCCGGCCAGCACCCGCCGGTGGACGAGCACGTCGAGGGCGTCGGGACCGCCGTGCTCCGGACCGGCGTGGTCGGGTGCCGCGCCGCTCACGCCGCCACCGCCCCGAGGGCCAGCGACAGCTGCCGGGGCAGGCGCGTCAGGGCGAGGCCGGCATCGACCGCACGTGCCATCGCCGGGTCGACCGCGACGTCGGCCACCACCGGGGCGCCCACGGTGGCCTCGACGTCTCGCACCGACAGCGCCCGACCCGGCTCCCGCACGAGGACCACGCCCGAGGGCCGCACGGGCGCGACCGCAGCTCGGCGCAACGCCAGGACGCAGGCCCTCGTGACGAGCAGCGAGCGGTCGGCCTCGGCGGCGAAGCGGCGCGCGACCGGGGCGTCGTCGATCCGGCCGGCGTCCACGACGATCGGCCGGCCCGACGACGCCAGCACCTGGAGCAGGACCGAGGCGCGCCGCGCGTCGAGCGGGCCCGCCCCGCGGTGGAGCACCGACAGGCCGGCGGCCACGGACACCTCGAGCCGGGCGAGCGCGTCGGGCGGGGCCGTGCCGGCGGCGAGCCACTCGGCGACCCCCGGCCCCTGCGGTTCGGCGATGCCGAGGCACGCCGGCACGTCGCCGGCGAGGTCGACGAGCAGCGTCGGCCGCGCCACGTCGGCGGCGCCGAGGGCGGCGGCGACCGAGACGACGGTGGTACCGACACCGCCCTTGACCGCCCAGCAGGCAACGAGCACGGGGACCTCCGGATGCGTGGGACGAACGCTCCGGGAAGGCGCCGGGGCACCGTAGCGACCGGATCGACGAGCCGCAAGGGGCATCGAGAGGACCCGAGATCGCCGGGGAGCGGCCAAGTCCCGGCCCCTACACTCGCCGCCGTGGAGGCCGCCTTCTTCGACCTCGACAAGACCGTCATCGCCAAGGCGTCGATGGTGGCCTTCGGTCGCCCCCTGTACCGCGCCGGCCTCGTCTCACGCTGGCTGGTGCTCCGCGCGCTGTGGGGCCAGCTCGTCTACCTGCAGGTCGGCCACGACGAGGCGCAGATGGAGCGCAGCCGGGCGGCCGTGCTCCGCCTGACCAAGGGCTGGGACCAGGCCAAGGTGTCGGCGGTCGTCCGGGACGCCCTCGACGAGGTCATCGAACCCATCGTCTACGAGGAGGCGCTGGCGCTGCTGCGGCTGCACCGCGACGCGGGCCGGCGGGTGTTCATCGTGTCGGCCTCCCCCATCGAGGTCGTCGCCCCCCTCGCCGCCTACCTCCAGGTCGACGACGCCATCGCCACCCGGGCCACCGTCGACGCCGACGGCCGCTACACCGGCGAGGTCGACTTCTCGAGCCACGGCGTCCACAAGGTGACGGCCATGCGCGAGCTCGCCGCCCGCTACGACCTCGACCTCGACGCGTCCTGGGCCTACTCGGACTCGATCACGGACCTGCCGATGCTCGAAGCCGTGGGCAACCCGGTGGTGGTCAACCCGGACCGCGAGCTGCGGCGGGCCGCCATCGAGCGGGAGTGGGAGGTCCTGTCGTTCTCGCTGGAGGTGCCGCTGCGCAGCCGGGTCTCGATGCCCAGTCCCGGCAAGACGGTGGCAGGCGCGGCGGGGCTCACCGGCGTGGGGGCCGGCGTGGCCGCCTGGTGGTGGTTGCGCCGCCCTCGGGACTGATCGATCGGGGTGGCCGGCCGGAGCCGGCCACCGATCGGATCAGACGGTCCGGACCTTCTTGGCGGCAACAGCACCGAGGGCGACCAGGACGACGAGGATGAGCAGCTTCTTCATGGTCGGCGAGTGTACGGGAGGTGGCGGCCCGCCGC
The DNA here is from genome assembly GCA_036263575.1 of Aquihabitans sp. Lineage (GTDB taxonomy): Bacteria > Actinomycetota > Acidimicrobiia > Acidimicrobiales > Iamiaceae > Aquihabitans. Next base: position 3,227 of record DATAGR010000714.1, read on the forward strand.
TGCCGGACCGCTGCCGGCGCGGCACGCCCCCGTGTCGCCCGGGGTGATTACCGCCGGGTCCGGCCGTTCCCTAGTCTGGAGGAGACCTCCGTCCGGGTGGTCGCCAGCTTCCCTTGAGCATCGACGCCGCCCCTACCACCGCGCCGCCCGATCCCGTCGACCGCGACCGGATCGTCCCGGGTGACGGACTCGAGACCCCGGCCGGGCCGGGGCGTCCCGCCGACCGTCCCCGGACCCTGCTGCGGCGGTTGCGGGCGCCGCTCGGCGTGTCGTTGGTGCTCCAGCTCGTCATCGCCGCGGGTGAGCGCCTGCCGTCGGTGGACGGCACCGCCTACTTCGAGGCCGGGCGGAACCTGCTGGACGGCAACGGCTTCACGCGCCAGGGCGCGCCGGAGCTGCACTTCCCGCCGCTGACGCCCCTCGGGCTGGCCGGGCTCGAGAAGGTCACCGGCAGCGAGCTGACGGCGCTGCGGCTCTGGAACCTCGGCAGCGCGGCGCTGGTGGTGCTGCTCATCGTGCTGCTGGCGCACCGCATCTGGCGGGACGACCGCACCACCGTCGCGGCCGCCTGGCTCGGCGGCACCACCGCCGGGCTCACGCCCCTCTTCACGCGCCAGGGTGGCGGCAGCGAGTCGATCAGCCTGGCGATGCTGCTCGCCGCCGCCTGGTTCGCGCTCGGCGCCCTCCAGCGCGAGCGCTCGGTCCGCTGGCGCTCGCTCGGCCTGGTGGCGGCCGGGCTCGCGGTGGGCCTCGCCTACCTCGCCCGGCCCGAGTCGCTGCTCCCCGGCGGCTTCGTCGGCCTCGGCATCGCGATCGAGGGCCTCCTCCGCCCGGGCCGGCCGCTCGAGCGGGTGCGGCGGACGGCGGTCTGGTCCCTGCTCTTCGGCGTCGCCCTCGTCGCCCTCGTCCTCCCCTACCTCGCCTACCTCCACGGCCACACCGGCAAGTGGAGCCCCACCGCCAAGTCGCAGGACGCCTCGATCCAGGCGTGGCGGGCCGTGGCCGAGAACAACCGCCTCGAGCGCGACCGCGTGCTCTACGCCATCGACTCCACCGGCACGAGCCTCGGCCAGCCCACGACGTCGCTGACGGCGCTCGCCAAGGAGGACCCGTCGG
>DATAGR010000715.1:0-1769 GCA_036263575.1 Aquihabitans sp.
CCCAGTCGTCGGCCAGGTCGTGCTGCTCTTCGACCGAGTCCTCGCTGCGGCCGAAGTCGAGCCGACCGGTGCCCTGCTCGACCCGCAGGAACTGGTCGAGGTGGTCGTGCGCCTCCCACCCGATCTCCTCGCCGGGGGCGAGGCGCATCACGGTGAGCTGCGTGTGCTCGCCGGTGTGCACCACCGTGCGGAAGTTCGTGTTGTCGAGCGTGACCCGCTCGATGTCGGCCACCCAGCCAAGCGTGGAGGTGGAGGCTGGCGACTGGTCGTCGGGCATGGTCGGTGGTTCCTTCGGTGGTCGGTGGTCGGTGGTCGGTGGTCGGGATGGTGGGCTCGGGGCGCTCGGCGCCGGCGGGGCGTGCGCTACCTGTTCGCGGCGATGAACCCAGCGATGATCCGGGCCAGCTCGGGGCCGCGATCCTCCTGGACGAAGTGGCCGCCGCCCTCGACGGTGGTGTGGGGCCGGCCGGCGGCGCCCGGCACCCGGCGGAGGAACGGCGCGTCGGCCCCAGCGGTGATGGGGTCCTGGTCGCTGTAGGCGAGGAGCACGGGCCGGTCGAACGCCTCCAGCACCTCCCACGCCGCCTGGTTGTCGAGGGCGTCGGGCGTGTCGGGGCTGGTGGGGACGAGCGACGGCAGGATGCGCGCCCCGGCCTTGTGGCGCTCGTCGGGGAAGGGCGCGTCGTAGGCGGCCACCACCTCGGGCGGAAGGTCGCTGGTGGTCCCGCCGTCGATCATGGGCCCGACCGGGAACACCTCGACCTCCTGGGAGAAGCGCTGCCACGCCAGGAAGGCCTCGGTGGGGCGACCGTGGCCCGTCGGCAGCCCGGTGTTGGAGAGCACCAGGCGGGCGAAGCGGTCGGGCTGGGCGGCGACGAGGCGGAGCCCGATGAGGCCGCCCCAGTCCTGCACGAACAGGGTGATGTCGCGCAGGTCGAGGTGGTCGAACAGCAGCTCGGCCATCCACCCGACGTGGCGGGCGTAGGTGTGGTCGGTCACCTCGGTCGGCTTGTCGCTGCGCCCGAAGCCCACGAGGTCCGGGGCGATCACCCGGTGACCGGCGGCCACCAGCGGCGGGACCATGTGGCGGTAGAGGTAGCTCCACGTCGGCTCGCCGTGCAGCAGGAGGACCGGGGCGGCGTCGGCCGGGCCCTCGTCGAGGTGGTGGACGCGAAGCGTGCCGCCGTCGCCGTCGGCCACCTCGGCGTAGTGGGGGGCGAACGGGTAGCCCGGCAGGCCGGCGAAGCAGGCGTCGGGGGTGCGCAGCGTCTGCATGGGGCTCCTCGGTCCTCGCCGCCGCTCGGCCGGTCGGCTGCGGGACAGGGTATGGCGGCGCACGCTCGCTCCCGGACGACCGGCGGCCGGACCGCTGCTGGCCCGTCGCGCCCTCGCCGGTAGCGTGCGCCGCCGTGGAGCACGTCCGGCAGGCCTACGGGGCGGTGGCGGAGCAGTACGCGGAGCTGTTCGGACGCACCGCCCAGGTGCATGCGGACGACCTGGCGTCGATCGCACGGCACCTGTCGATCCGGCCCGGAGCGGTGATCGACGTGGGCTGCGGACCGGGGCACCTCACCGGGCACCTCCGCTCCCTCGACGTCGACGCCACCGGCTTCGACGTCGTGCCGGAGCTCCTGCAGCACGCCCGCGCCACCCACCCCGACGGCCGCTACGTGCTGGGCTCGCTCGGCCGGCTCCCCGTCCCCGACCGCTCGGTCGCCGGGGTCCTGGCGTGGTACTCGCTCATCCACGTCCCGCCGGACGACCTGGAC
>DATAGR010000716.1:0-7546 GCA_036263575.1 Aquihabitans sp.
CACCGACCTCCTGCACAACCAGGCCGCGCTGCCGTCGGCCGTGCCCGGGCGGTACTTCCTCGCCAACGAGCACGAGGTCGGCGGCGGCGCCCTGCTGTGGCTGCGCGACCAGGCCGGCATGGTGCGCGACCTCGACGAGGCGAACGAGCTGGCCGCCGCGTCCCCGCCCGGTTCGCACCGCGTCATCTTCACGCCGTGGCTCAACGGCGAGCGCACGCCCGTGGACGACCACACGATCCGCGGCGGCTGGGGCAACGTCTCGCTCACGACCACCCGCGCCGACCTCGTGCGCTCGGTGTTCGAGGGCGTCGCCTACAACAGCCGGTGGCTCCTCGACACCGTCGAGTCGTTCACGAAGCGCCCGCTCGACGGGCTCAACTTCATCGGCGGTGGCGCCCGCTCGGACCTGTGGTGCCAGATCCACGCCGACGTCTGCGACCGGGTCATCCGGCGCGTGGCCGAGCCGCAGCACGCCAACGCCCGGGGTGCCGCGTTCGTGGCCTGGCTCGCGCTCGGACGGCGGACGCTCGAGGAGCTCGACCGGGCCGTCACCATCGAGCGCGAGTTCCAGCCCGACCCCGCCGCCCGCGCCGCCTACGCCCCGCTGTACCGCGAGTTCAAGAAGCTCTACCGGGCCCACAAGCCGATCCACGCCCGCCTCAACGGCTGACGACGGCGGCCCGCCCGTCCCGCGGCGAGGCGAGGGCAGTCGTGTGCGCTCAGGGGCCACAACTGCCCTCGACCGGTCACGTGGTCGACGCCGCTCCGAGTCGAGGGCAGTTGTTCGCGCTCAGGGGCGACTACTGCCCTCGGGTGCTCGGCTCGCCGGCCGGCTCGGTCTCGTCGTCGTCCGGGTCGGGGTCCTCGTCGAAGGGGCGCTGGGGCTCGGGGTAGAGCTCGAGCAGGGTGCGCCAGGCGAGGAAGCCGACGCCGGCGGCGAGGGCGATCGACGGGACCCAGAGCGACACGCCGCTGAGCCGGCCGAAGGCCTCGGCGGTGCCGTCGGCCTGCCCGTCCAACCCCCTCGGGGACGTGGTGTCCAGGCGGAACGTCTCCTCGAGGCCGACCAGCGCCAGCGTGGCCAGCACCACGCCGAGGACCGAGATGGCGTTGAGCACGCCGGCGCCGAGGCGCCCGACGTGCTCGCCGGGCGCCAGCACCACGAGGGCGAGGGCGACCACGAGGAACAGGCTGCGGTCGAAGGTGCCGGCGGCGGCGACGGTCGGCAGGAACGCCGACCACGACACCGTCTCCCCCGACACGGCGCGCGAGTAGGCGAGGCCCTGGAACAGGTACTGGAGGATCGCGCCCACGACGGCGAGGACGAGTCCCAGGGCGATGAGCTCGCACCGTCGCTGCCACGGGTCGCCGGGGTCGGGCCCGGCCTCGAGGTCGTCCGCACGGACCGAGCCCACCTGGTTCGCCATGGCCAGAGCATGACCGTCCGGCGCACCGGCCGCCGGGACCTGCCGCCGCCGTGCGCGATCCTGGGCCGGTGACCCCGCCGGCGTTCCGCACCGACCTCCAGCTGGCCGACCGGGTCCTCGACCTGACCCGCCCGGTGCTGATGGGCGTGGTCAACGCCAACCCGGACTCCTTCTCCGACCCCGGCCACCGGCCGCTCGACGCCCAGCTCGACCAGGTGCGGGCGCTGGTGGCCGACGGCGCCACCGTGATCGACGTCGGGGGCCAGTCGGGGATCACCAACGTGGCCGAGGTCGACCCCGCCGAGGAGGTCGACCGGGTCCTGCCGCTCGTCGAGGCCATCGTGGCCGAGCTGCCCGAGGTCGTCGTCTCCGTCGACACCTACAAGCCGGCGGTGGCCCGAGCCGTGCTCGGCGCCGGCGCCCACATCGTCAACGACGTCAGCGGCCTCCGCTCGCCGGAGCTGGCGCCGCTCGTGGCCGAGCACCGGGCCGGCCTGGTGGTGATGCACACCGCGGCACCGCCCAAGACGCGCCTGCAGGACCCCGACCACTACGGCGACGTGGTGGCCGACGTGCGCGACTTCCTGGCCGCCAAGGTGGCCGAGGCGGTGGCGGCCGGGGTCGACGAGCGGTCGATCCTGATCGACCCCGGGCCGGACTTCACCAAGACGCCGGCCCAGACCGTCGAGGTCCTCCGCCACCTCGGCGACCTCAACCCCGCCGGCCTCCCCGCCCTGCTCGCCCTGTCCCGCAAGGACTTCGTCGGCGCCCTCACCGGGACCCGACCGAAGGAGCGCCTCGCCGGCACCCTGGCCGCGATCGGGGCGGTCGGCAGCGGATCGGGCGTCGTGCTGCGGGTCCACGACGTCGGCGAGGTCCGCCGGTTCCTCACCGTCCTCCACGCCCTGACCGGCGCCGACCCGGTCGACCCGGGCCTGCACCTGGAGGACGGCCTCCGCTGGGCGGCGGGCCGACCCGACGGCACGACGGCCACCTGACCGACACCCGACCGCAGGCGCCGCCGCCGCGGGTCCGTCGGGCCACCGCCGGTAGCCTCGCCCCGTGCCCGACGCCGCCACCGACCCGGTCCTCGCCCGGCGGGCGGCCATCGCCCGTGCCGTCGCCATCGGCCAGCGCCTCGGGTACGCGGCGTTCGGCCTCTCGATGGTGCTGTTCTTCTACGGGCTCGTCGCCGGCTACACCGACGGGCTCACGCGGATCATCGTGGGCTGCCTCGTGGTGGGGTCGCTGGTGCTGGCCCCTGCGATCGTGTTCGGCTACGCCGTCAAGGCCGCCGAGCGCGAGGAGCGGGGACTCGGCTCCGGCCACTGAGCCGGCGCCGCCTCGGCGGAGCGGACGGTCGAGGGGGCGGGCCCCTTGACCGCACGGTCAAGGTAGGGTCGCCCCCGCCCGCCAACCCGACTAAGGGGACCCCCATGAAGGCTGCAGTCCTGCCCGGCGTCGACACGCCACTCGAGACCCGCGACGACGTCGAGATCGCCGACCCCGGCCCCGGCGAGGTGCTCGTGAAGGTCGTCGCCTCCGGCGTCTGCCACTCGGACCTCTCCGTGCAGAACGGCACCATCCCGCTGCCCACGCCCATCGTGCTCGGCCACGAGGGCGCCGGCATCGTCGAGGCCGTGGGCGACGGCGTGTCGCGCGTGGCCGTCGGGGACCACGTGGTCCTGTCGTTCGTGCCGTCCTGCGGCGAGTGCTACCAGTGCAACCACGGCCAGCCCTACATCTGCGAGAAGTCCGGCATGCAGGCCGCCGGCGGCCTCCTCGACGGCACCACCCGCCTCACCAGCGCCGGCGCCGCCCTCCACCAGATGGCGTGCCTCGGCACCTACGGGGAGCAGGCGATCGTGCCCGAGATCTCCCTCGTGAAGATCCCCGACGACGTGCCGCTCGACGTGGCCGCGCTCATCGGCTGCGGCGTGCTCACCGGCGTCGGCGCCGCCCTCAACACGGCCAGCATCCAGGCCGGCGACACCATCGCCGTCTTCGGCTGCGGCGGCGTGGGCCTCAACGTGATCCAGGGCGCCAAGATCGCCGGCGCCACCAAGATCATCGCCATCGACATGTTCGACTCCAAGCTCGAGATGGCCAAGGAGTTCGGCGCCACCGACACCATCAACGCCGGCGAGGGCGACCCCGTCGGTGCCATCGCCGCCCTCAACGAGGGCCGCGGCGCCGACGTGTCCTTCGAGGTGATCGGGCTCGGCCCCACGATCGAGCAGGCGATCAACGCGACCCGCCAGGGCGGCGAGGTGATCCTCGTCGGCGTGCCGCGCCTCGACGTGATGGTGAACCTGAACGTGGCCTTCACCTGGCTCTACCTGGCCAAGACGATCAAGGGCTGCTGGTACGGGTCGTCCGACGTCTACGCCGACGTGCCCAAGCTGCTCGACCTCTGGAAGAAGGGCGACCTCAAGCTCGAGGAGCTCATCTCCAAGGAGATCACCGTCGACCAGGTCAACGAGGCCTTCGCCGACATGCAGGCCGGCACCGTCGCCCGGTCGGTCATCCGCCACAGCAGCTGACCCGACGCCCCACGAGGCGACGCGTGCGCCCCGGTGGTCGACCCACCGGGGCGCACGCGTAGCCTGGGCCCGGCCGCACGGGCGAACGCACCACCCCCGCCGCACCCTCCCCCCATGACCGACACCGCCGATCGCCCCACCACGCTCCGCCTGCCGGCGGCAGAGCGGCGCCGCCAGCTGCTCGACGTCGCCCTCGAGGCCTTCGCCGACCAGGGCTTCCACGGCACGTCGATGAACGACGTCGCCGAGGCCGCCGGCGTCACCAAGCCGGTGCTGTACCAGCACTTCGCCTCGAAGAAGGCGCTCTACGGCGAGCTCGTCGACGACCTCGGCCGGCACCTGGAGGAGGCGATCGTGGCCGCGGTGGCCGAGGCCGACGGGCCTCGGCAGCAGGTGGAGGCCGGCTTCCGCGCCTACTTCCGTTGGGCCACCTCGCAGGGCGCGGCGTTCCGCGTGCTCTTCGCCGACCGCAACCGCGTCGACCGGGAGCTGGCCGCGGCGGTGGCCAAGGTCGAGTCGATGGTGGCCGACCGCGTGGCGTCGCTCATCGTCGTGGAGGGCCTCACCGACGACGAGCGCCACGTCCTCGCCTTCGGCGTGGTGGGCCTGGCCGAGTCCACCAGCCGGCACTGGCTGAGCCGCGGCCTGGGCCCGGGGATCGACGCCGACGCCTTCGCCGACACCGTCGCCCGCCTGGCGTGGTCGGGGCTGCGCGGCGTCAACCGGTGAGGGCCGCCCCGGCGCCTCGCCGGGTTCGCGGGCACGGGCGGGTCCGCCCGTCCGCCACCATGGGGGGATGACCTCCGCCGAGCTGCGCGCCCTGGCCGATCGCTACTGGGAGGCCCGGCTCCAGGCCAGCCCCCTGTTCGCCACCTTCCTCGGCGACCACCGCTACGACGATCGCGTCGACGACCTCTCGGAGGCGGCGGAGACCGCCCAGCGGGTGCAGTGGGAGGGCTTCCTCGACCAGGCCACCGCCATCGACCCCACCGACCTGGACGAGACCGACCGGGTCACCCACGGCCTGCTCGTCGGCGAGCTGCGCGACAACCTCACCGCCATCGACGCCCGCCTGGTCGAGCTGGCCTCGGACCAGATGCAGGGCGTCCACGCCGACCTCCTCATCACCGCCGGCCAGCTGCGCGCCGCCGAGCCCGAGCACGCCGCCATGGCGGTGGTCCGCGTGCAGCGCCTCGGCACCATGCTCGACCAGGCCGCCGAGCGCTTCCGGGCCGGGTTGGCCGCCGGGCGCACGCCGGTGCGCATCAACGTCGAGCGCTCGCTGAACCAGGTCGACGGGTACCTCGCCTCGCCCCTGGCCGAGGACCCGTTCGCCAACCTGGCCGGACCCGACGACTGGGACGGCGAGCCGGCGTGGCGCGGCGAGCTGGCGCAGGCCGTCGAGGCCCACCTCCGCCCGGCGTTCGCCCGCTACCGCGCCGTCCTCGTCGACGAGCTCCTGCCGGCGGCCCGCCCCGACGAGCAGCCCGGCCTCAGCTGGGTGCCGGGCGGTGACGAGCTCTACCGCACGCTCATCCGGCTCCACACCGGCCTCGACCTCACCCCCGAGGAGCTCCACGAGATCGGTCGCCACGAGGTGCTCGAGGTGCTGCCGGCCCAGTACCGCGAGCTCGGGCTCCGGGAGTTCGGGACCGACGACCTGCCGGCGATCTTCCGGCGCCTCCTCGACGACCCCGACCTGCGCTACCGCGACGGCCAGGAGATCCTGGACCACGCCCGCCACTGCCTGGACGCGGCGACGGCCGCCATGGGGGCGACGTTCGGGATCCTGCCGGAGGCGCCGTGCGTGCTGACGCCGATCCCCGACTACCTCGCGGCCGACGCCCCCGCCGCCTACTACACGCCTCCCGCGCCCGACGGCAGCCGGCCCGGCGAGTACCACGTGAACCTCCACGAGCCCACCGGCAAGGGTCGGGCCGAGACGGCGTCGATCGCCTACCACGAGGCCATCCCCGGCCACCACCTGCAGCTGGCCATCGCCGCCGAACGGACCGAGCTCCCCGCCTTCCGCCGCCTGTCGTGGGGCCACACCGCCTTCGTCGAGGGGTGGGCGCTCTACACCGAGCGCCTGGCCGACGAGATGGGCCTCTACGAGACCGACCTCGACCGCCTGGGCATGCTGGCGTCGGACTCGTGGCGGGCGTGTCGCCTGGTGGTCGACACCGGCCTCCACGCCATGGGCTGGACGCGCCAGCAGGCGATCGACTTCATGGTCGAGCACGCCCCGGTCGCCCACGACGAGATCGTCACCGAGGTCGACCGCTACATCGGCATGCCCGGCCAGGCCCTGGCCTACAAGGTGGGCCAGCGCGAGATCCTGCGGCTGCGGGCCGAAGCCGAGGCCCGCCTCGGCGACCGCTTCACGCTGCCCGGCTTCCACGACGTCGTGCTCGGCGCCGCGACCGTCAGCCTCCCCGTGCTGGCCGAGCGGGTGGAGGCCTGGACCGGCGCATGACCCGCTCCCCCGCCGCCCGCCGACCGCCCGGCGCCGCGGTCGTCGCCGCCGTGCTCGTGCTCGTCGCGCTCCTCGCCCCGCCGTCGTCCGCCGCGCCCACCGCGCCGGCCGGGCCCCGGCGGAGCACCTTCCCGCCCGATCGACCGACCCGCGTCCTGGCGGTCGGCGACAGCGTCATGGAGGGCGCGGCCGCCGCCCTCCCCGCCGCCCTGCCCGGGCGCGAGGTCACGGTGGACACCGAGGTGAGCCGCAGCACCGGCGCCAGCGCGGCGTCGGCCATCGCCCGGGGCACCGACGTGGACGTGCTCGTGGTGCTCCTCGGCCACAACGACGGCGGCTCCCCCGGCGTCTACCAGCCCGCCTACCGGGGCCTGCTCGACGCCTTCGCCGCCGCGCCCCGCATCGTCGTGCTCACCCTCCACGAGGTCCGGCCCTACTACGCCGCGGTCAACGCGTTCCTCCGCGACCAGGCGGCGAGCCGGGCCAACGTGCGCGTGGCCGACTGGCACGCCATCGCCAGCGCGAACCCCGGCGCCACGGCCGGCGACGGCCTGCACCTCACCGGCTCGGGCGCCGGCCTGCTGGCCGACCTCGTCGCCGGCGAGGTCGCCACCGCCGAGCTCGACGCCGCGCCGCCGCCCACGACCCTGCCGCCGCCGCCCCCACCCCCGCCGACCACCCTGCCGCCGACGACGGTGGCACCGACCACCGCGCCACCCACCACGACCACCACCCTGGCGCCGACGACCACCACGACAACCGAGGCGCCCACGACGACCACGACCGAGGCGCCGCGGCCCCAGGCGGCACCGGATCGGATCGCCGTGGAGGCGACCGCGGCCTCGGGCGGCGCGGTGTCGAACCTGGTGTGGCCGGCGCTGCTGGCCGCCACCGGAGCGCTCGCCGGGCTCCTCCGCCACGTCGGGCGCCGCTTCCCGCACTGAGCCGCCGCTTCCCGCACTGAGCCGCCCGCGGTCAGCCCACCGGCCGGGCCGGCACCCCCACCACGGTGGCGCCAGCCGGCACGTCGCGGGTGACCACCGCGCCGGCGCCGACGATGGCGTCGTCGCCGATCGTCACCCCGCCGGTCACGATCGCCC
>DATAGR010000717.1:0-3229 GCA_036263575.1 Aquihabitans sp.
CTCGAGCCCCACACCAAGGGCCCCGGCGCGCACAGCCACCCGAAGGACGACCTGATGTACGTGCTCGAGGGCACCATGAGCATCCTCGTCGGCGACGACTGGATCGACGCTGCGCCCGGCACGTTCGTGCTGCTGCCCGGGGGCGTCACCCACGACTTCGAGAACCGGGGCGACGTCCGGGCCGGCTTCCTCGGCATGTCGTCGCCCGGCGGCTTCGAGGAGGAGATGCCCGGCATCGTCGACTGGTGGGCCGCCAACCCGCCCGGCGTCGCCTGATCCGGACCGTCCGGCGTCGAACGGTGACGCCGGACGGCTGACGCAGGGGGACCGCCACCCGTCGTGCGGAGCCGTTCTCGGGGTCGATCGCGTCAGTGGGCGACCACATCCACCCCCAGAACGGACCGGGGGTTCGCCAGGGACCGTGCTGAGCCGTTCTCGGGGGTCGATCGGGTCGGGAGGCGACCGCATCCACCCCGAGAACGGCCGCCCGGCCTGCACGCCCAGCCCGATCGTGCGGGGCCCGGCGGCGTACGGTCGGCGCCATGCGCCGCATCGTGTGCCGGGAGTGGGGCCCGCCCGAGGGCCTCGAGGTGGTCGAGGAGCCGGACCCGGCGCCCGGCCCCGGCCAGGTCGTCGTGGCCGTGGAGGCCGCGGGCGTGAACTTCGTCGACGCCCTGTTCATGGCCGGCACGTACCAGATCAAGGTCCCGCCGCCGTTCACGCCCGGCAGCGAGCTGGCCGGGACGGTCGTGGCGGTCGGGGAGGGGCTGGACCGCGTCGCCGAGGGCGATCGGGTGCTCTCGTCGCTCGGCCTCGGCGCGTGGACGAGCCACGCGGTGGTGCCGTCCCGGGCGCTGACGCCGGTGCCCGCTGCGCTCGATGCCGCCACCGCCGCGGCGCTCGTGCAGAGCTACTGCACGGCGTGGTTCGCCCTCACCCGCCGTACCACCGTGGCCGACGGCGAGACGGTGCTCGTCCTCGGCGCCGCCGGCGGCGTGGGCCTGGCCACCATCGACGTCGCCCGCGCCCTCGGCGCCCGGGTGGTCGCAGCAGCGTCGACGCCGGAGAAGCTGGCCGACGCGACCGCCATGGGTGCCACGGCCACCATCGCCTACGAGGACGAGGACCTGAAGGCCCGGGCGCGGGAGCTGTCGGGCGGCGGCGTCGACGTCGTGGTCGACCCCGTCGGTGGGCCGCACACCGAACCGGCGTTGCGGGCGCTCGCCGTCGGCGGTCGGCTCGTCGTCATCGGCTTCGCCGCCGGCGCCATCCCGCAGGTCCCGGCGAACCAGGTGCTGCTCAACAACCGCAGCGTGGTCGGCGTCGACTGGGGCGCCTGGGCCATGCGTGACCCCGAGGCGCAAGGGGCGCTGTTGGCCGAGGTGCTGGCGGCGGTCGAGGACGGCACGCTGCACCCCTCGCCGCCGACGCGGCGCCCGCTGGCCGACGCCGGCGCGGTCCTCCGCGAGCTGCTCGACCGCCGCCTGCGCGGCAAGGCCGTGCTGCTGCCGTAGCCGTCGGCCGCTGACAGCCTCAGAGGCGGTCGCGCGGGTAGGCGGCGTAGGACTCCTTGAACACGCCCGAGTGCAGCAGGACGCTGGCCGCCGGCGCGCCGGTCGACGCGTCGGTCACCGTGGTGCGCACCCAGTACGACTCCGTGCGCCGGCTCTGGCCCAGCCCGACCACCTCGCGCTCGAGCACGTAGTCCTGGCCGACGAACAGGGGGCCGCCCTCCAGGCGGATCTCCAGGTCGAGGAAGAGGCCGATGGCCGGCCCCCGCACCCCGAGGTCGGCGCCGGTCTTCTGGGCGAGCACGCTGATCATCTCGAACGGCAGGATCGCCCGGCCCCACGGGTTGTCGTCCGAGGCGTACCAGGGGCTCGGCTCGGTGATGGCGTCGAGCTTCTGGCGCAGCGAGAACGGGTACAGCTCGCCGTTCGGCGTGTCCATGTCGACCGACGCGGTGACGGGCTCGGCCGACCGCTGGCCGACGGCGAGGCGATCGACGACGAACAGCTCGCCCGGGTCGCCGAGGCGGGCCAGGCGCCCCTCGAGCTCGGTCGGGTCGTGGCGACCGACCGACGCGGTGCCGGTGAGGACCCGGCTGCCGTCGGGCTTCGTCGCCTCGACCCGGGCCGCTGTCGAGCCGGTCGTGGCCAGGCTGGCCACCACCTCCTCGCCCTCGACGACCATGGTGCTGAAGTGGGCGCTCAGGCACCCGTCCTCGAACCAGCGCCGTCCCCAGCGGGCGAAGGCGAGCGGGTCGAACTGGGAGAAGTGCGTGGGGCCCTCGATCGGGGCGCCGGTGAGGCCGAGGCCGCCGGCGGTGTCGGCGTCGTGGAGGCTGGCGTGGCCCCCGTAGCTCTGCTCCTGGAGCATCTGCCGGGGCCGTCGCGCCGGTCCCGTCGCCGTGATGGGCGTGTCGAACGCAACCGCGTCCCGGTCGGTGCTGGGGGTCATGGCCCTGTCCTACCGCCCCGTCGTCGGGTCGGCCATCGCGAGCACGTCGACCGCCGGATCAGGGGAGGACGGCGATGGCCTCCACCTCGATCAGCGCGTCGGGCTCGGCGAGGGCGGCGACGCCGATCAGGGTGATGGGCCGCACGATGTCGATGCCGTGCTCGGTAGCGACCCGGCTCGCCCCCTCGATGATCTCCCCGAGCTTCTCGGGTTGCCAGTCCACGGCGTACACCGTCAGCTTGGCGACGTCGTCGAACGTGGCCCCGACGCCGGCCAGCGCGGCGACCAGGTTGCGGTACACCTGCTCGGTCTGGCCGGCGAGGTCGCCCGGCGCCACGGGCGTGCCCTCGGCGTTCCGGGCGATCTGCCCGGAGATGTAGGCGGTGCGGGCCCCGGTGGCCACGCCGACCTGCACGAAGCCCAGCGGCTCGGGGATCCCCGGCGGGTTGACCATCTCGACCGGCATGGCAGCGCTCCTCGTTCGTGATCGTGCGGGCCCCGTGCCTAGCACCGGGCGGGCGCCGGCGTGGCGGGGCGTGGGAGGCGTTCCCGGGTGGGCGCCGTAGCGTTCGACGGGCGTCGTGACGGAAGGGTCGATCGTGGGGTGGAACCGGCAGGTGGTGGCGCACCACACTCGGGTGGTGGCCGCCAATGCACCCGCCTGGCTCGCCGTCGACCCCCTGACGACCGCGCCGCTCGGGGCCACGCCGAGGTGAGGCGCCAGCGCATCGCCGACGCGCTGGAGCGCAGCGGTCGCTACCCGCGCGCC
>DATAGR010000718.1:0-6070 GCA_036263575.1 Aquihabitans sp.
GCCGGGGGCGACGCCAAGGCGCCGTTCCGCCTCCCCGGCCTCTGATCGCACGTTTGCGCCGGGTCGCCCCCATGGCGCACCATGGCAAGTCGGTCGTGGCGCCTCGCGCCCGGCCCCAACGGATCTCGCACCACATCGGAAACAGGAAAGAAGAGCATGGCCGTCAAGCTCCGCCTCATGCGGATGGGCAAGAAGAAGCAGCCCACCTACCGCGTCGTGGCCGCCGACTCCCGGGCGCCCCGCAACGGCCGCTTCATCGAGATCGTGGGCACCTACCAGCCCCGCCAGGACCCCTCGGTCGTGCTGATCGACAACGAGAAGGCCCTGAAGTGGCTCCGGAACGGCGCCCAGCCCACCGAGACCGTCGAGCGCCTGCTCAAGGTGTCCGGTGCGTGGGCCGAGTTCAAGGGCGAGGCCCCGGTCGCCGCGGCCGCCGAGTCGTGAGCGACGCCGAGGCCACCGAGGCGGGCGCGCCGAACGCCACCGCTGTCCTCGAGTACCTGGTCAAGCAGGTGGTCGACGACCCCGACGCCGTCACCGTCTCCACCTCCGAGGGCCGTCGCGGCAACCTGCAGCTCGACGTCCGCGTCGGCGAGGGCGACATGGGCCGCGTCATCGGCAAGCGGGGCCGCATCGCCCAGTCGATCCGCACCGTCGTGCGGGCCGCCGCGGTGAAGGACGACGTCTCGGTCGACATCGAGTTCGTCGACTGAGCACCCCTGCACCGGGCGCCACGGCGCCCCTCGCCCGATGACCCTCCTCGAGATCGGTCGCGTCGGCAAGGCCCACGGCCTCCGGGGCGAGGTCACTGCCGTCATCACCTCCGACCGCCCCGAGCGCACCGCGCCCGGGGCGGTGTGGCACCTGGACGGCGGCCCGGTGACCGTTGAGGCCATCCGCCCGTTCCAGCAGCGCTGGATCGCGGTCCTCTCGGGCGTCAGCACCCGCGAGGCCGCCGAGGCCCTCAGCGGCCAGGTCATCCGCGGCGAGGCGATCGACGACCCCGACGCCCTCTGGGTGCACGACCTGGTCGGGGCCGAGGTGCGCACGCCCGACGGACGCTCGTGGGGCCGGGTCGTGACCGTGCTCTCGAACCCGGCCGACGACCTGCTCGAGCTCGACGACGGCACGCTCGTGCCCGTCGGCTTCGTGACCGACGAGACCGGCCTCCCGGGCCACCTCGTGGTCGACCCGCCGGAGGGGCTGCTCGGTCCCGACGCCTGACCCGTGTGCCACGCTGGCCGCGTGCGGATCGACGTCTTCACCATCTTCCCCGACCTGGTGGAGCGGTTCGCCCGGGAGGCGCTGCTCGGCAGGGCGCAGGCACGCGGCCTGCTCGACGTCCGGGCCCACGACCTGCGCATGGCGACCACCGACGTGCACCGCACCGTCGACGACGCCCCCTTCGGCGGCGGCGCCGGCATGGTGCTCATGGCCGAACCGATCTTCGCCGCGGTGGAGCAGGTCCAGCCGCGGCGACCGCTGCTCTTCCTCGGCCCGGGCGGGCGCCGCCTCGACCAGGCCTACGCCCGCGAGCTGGCGGCGGGGGAGGGCTTCAGCCTCCTGTGCGGCCGCTACGAGGGCGTCGACGCCCGGGTGGTCGAGCACCTGTGCGACGGCGAGCTGTCGATCGGCGACTACGTGCTCGCCGGCGGCGAGGTGGCGGCGCTCGTGGTCCTCGAGGCGGTCGGCCGCCTGGTCCCGGGCGTGATGGGCAACGCCACGTCGGCCGACGAGGAGTCGTTCGGCGACGGCCTGCTCGAGCACCCCCAGTACACGCGGCCCGCCGTGCTCCGAGGCCACGAGGTGCCCGAGGTCCTGCGATCCGGCGACCACGGTCGCATCGCCCGCTGGCGCCGGGCCCAAGCGCTGGTCCGCACCCTCGAACGCCGCCCCGACCTCATCGAGGCCCGGGGCGGGCTCACCGAGGAGGAGCGATCGCTGGTCGCCGACCTCGGGGCCGACCAAGGCGGCACGGCGCCGGCGGGGGCGGGCGGCGAGTTGGCCGACCCGCAGGCTGCGGTCTAGCGTTGCCCTTCGCCGTGCGGGCCCTCCGGGCGCCCCGCGGTCGCCGAAGACCTCCTCTCAGGATCCCGTGATGAACCGCACCGACCTCATCGACCAGGCCAGCCTCCGCAGCGACGTCCCCGACTTCGCGCCGGGCGACACCCTCAAGGTCCACGTGCGCGTGGTCGAGGGCAACAAGCAGCGGGTGCAGGTCTTCCAGGGCGTCGTGATCCGTCGCCAGGGCGGCGGCGTGCAGGAGACCTTCACCGTCCGCAAGCTCTCGTACGGCGTCGGTGTGGAGCGCACGTTCCCCTTGCACTCGCCGATCATCGAGAAGATCGAGGTCTACACCCGAGGCGACGTCCGCCGGGCGAAGCTCTACTACCTCCGGGACCGCATCGGGAAGGCCGCCAAGGTCAAGGAGAAGCGCGACTTCTGAGTCGCCGGGGCGCACGCCGCGCTCTCCCGGCGGGACCCCGCCGGCCGCCTCCCCGGGGCCTCGTTGTCGGGGTCCGGGCGTACCATCGGAGCGTGACCGTGGTCAGCCCGTCCCGCACCGCCCGTCGCTCCGGTCGGCCGTCATGAGCGCCGACGACCTCGAGCAGTACGAGGCGGAGATCGAGCACCAGCTGTTCCAGGAGTACCGCGACGTCTCGCCGACGTTCCGCTACGTCGTGGAGACCGAACGGCGCTTCTACCTGGCCAACGGCGTGGAGCAGACGATCCACGACGCCGACGGGCGCACCCGCGTCGAGCTCGAGCTGCGCGACGCCTGGGTCTGGGACATGTACCGGCAGACGAAGATGCGCTTCGTCCCGTCGGTCCGCATCGTCACGTTCAAGGACGTGAACATCGAGGAGCTGGCGAGCCAAGACCTCGAGCTGTGACCGCGGCGCGCCTGCGCCTCGGCGCCCACGGCGAGGACCGGGCCGCGGCGTGGTACGTCACCCGTGGCTACGAGGTGATCGCCCGCAACTGGCGCTCCCGGACCGGCGAGCTCGACCTCATCTGCGCCCAGGGCGATCGCCTGGTGGTCTGCGAGGTGAAGACCCGCTCGTCGCTGGCGTTCGGCCACCCCGCCGAGGCCGTCACCCGCACGAAGCAGGCACGCATCCGGGCCCTGGCCAGCGAGTGGCTGGCGAGCGGGGCGGCACCGTTCCGCCCGCACGAGGTCCGCTTCGACGTGGCTGCGGTGCTGCCCGGCGAGGTGTCGGTGATCGAGGGCGCGTTCTGACGGCGGCGCCGCCGGAGCTCAGCCCAGGAAGGCCCACGCCACGAGGGCCACGCAGACCAGGACGGCGGCGGCCACGAGCACGTAGTCGGCCGGCGATCGGCGGTGCTGGCGGTGCGGGTTGAAGCCCATGGCCCTGATTATGGTTCGGCCATGCCAGCCGACCCCACCGGGCCCACCTCGAGCTCCGTGGTGCACGTCGACGTCGCCGACGCCGTCGCCACCGTCACCCTGGCGCACCCCGGCCGGAAGAACGCCGTCACCGACGCCATGTGGGGCGAGCTCGCGGCGGCGTTCCGCCGGATCGCGGTCGACGACGCCATCCGGGTCGTGGTGATCACCGGCGCGGGCGAGGACTTCTCGTCGGGGGCCGACCTCGGCCGGGGCCCCACCGGCCACTGGCTGGCCCACATGCGCTTCATCAACGACGCGTGCCTCGCCCTCGCCGCCGTGCCGCAGCCGACGATCGCCCGGGTCGACGGCGTCGCCGTCGGCGCCGCGCTGAACCTGGCGCTGGGGTGCGACCTCGTCGTCGCCTCGGACCGGTCCCGCTTCTCCGAGATCTTCGCCCGCCGGGGGCTGTCCATCGACTTCGGCGGCTCCTGGTTCCTGCCCCGGCGGGTGGGCCTGCACAAGGCCAAGGAGCTCGCCCTGCTGGCGCCCATCATCGACGCCGCCGAGGCCGACCGGATCGGTCTGGTGAACAAGGTGGTGCCGGTCGACGAGCTCGACGACGCCGTGGCCGAGTGGGCTGCGTCCCTGGCCGCCGGCCCGCCGATCGCCCTGGCCCAGACCAAGGCGCTGCTCGACCGGTCGTCGACGTCGTCGCTGGCCGACGCCCTGGAGGCCGAGGCCGCGGCCCAGACGGTCAACTTCGGCACCGCCGACACCGCCGAGGCGATCGCCGCCTTCCTGCAGAAGCGCGAGCCCCGCTACACCGGGCGCTGAGCAGATCTGATCGGACGTTCATCGTTCGATCATCGACGGGAGCAGATGGTGCTCCGTGGGGAGGGCAGACGGCCCTCGACATCACGGAGGTCATCATGTCCAGCAACCGCACGCACACCAGGGGACGGAACCGCAACCGGGCGATCGTCGCCGGAGGGGTGGCGGCGCTCGCGGTGCTGACGAGCCCCTTCGCCGCCGGAGCCGATCCGCTCATGACCCGGGACGGCGCGCCGCTCACCGACGGCGGCCTCGTCGTCGGCGAGGTCGTCACCATCAACACGACCGCCTGCACCGGGCCGGGCCAGACCTACGGTGGGTTCTTCGCCCACGCCGCCCACCAGCCCCTGGCCCACGAGCACGAGGTGGCCACCGAGCCCGACGGCTCGTGGACGTGGAGCTCGGAGGTCTCGGGCGACACCGAGGCCGGCGTCTACACGCTGAACTTCTACTGCGCGAGCTCGCCCATCGAGAGCGTCGACGACCCCGCCATCACCTGGCTGTCGGGCGACTACCACCTCGAGGTGCAGCCGATGGCCGAGCCGATCGTCGAGGTCAACGCCAGCCGCATCGCCTCGGTCGGGGGCACCGCCGCCGACGAGGGCATGGTCCAGCTGTCGATCGATCCGAACGCCCTCCCCCGCGTCGACGAGATGGGCATCCCCCGTGCCCAGGCGGCGGGGCTCAAGGCCAAGGTCGACGCCCGGCGCACCAACGTCGGCCAGGCCCAGCGCCTGTACCTGGCGTTCCTCGGGCGACCCGGCGACCGGGCGGCGATGGCGGCCTTCGACAAGCCGGCCGTGCAGAGCGCCACCTACGCCAAGCTGGCGACCTCGCTCGCCCGCACCAGCGAGTTCGAGCGCCGCTACGGCCGCCTCACCGATGCCGCCTTCGTGGATGCCGCCCACCGGAACGTGCTCGGACGAGCGGCCGACCGCTCGACCCGGACGGCGCTGATCGAGCAGCTCCGGACCCGCCGCACCACCCGGACCGCCGTGCTGGTCGGCCTCGCCGGCTCCAAGGAGAACATCGCCCGCACGGCCAACCTGACCTACGTCCTGACCGCCCACAAGGTGGTGGGCACCACCTCGCCGACGCTGGCGAAGGCCACCGCCCAGGCGCAGCAGCTCGACTCGGGCATGGTGCCGAAGGTGCAGATCGTGGAGGACATCGCCCTGGGACGCTGATCAGCGCACGCTGCTCCTGACACGTGGATCGGGCGAGGTCGTGAGACCTCGCCCGATCCGCGCGCCCGGACCATGCCCCCTTCCCGCCGTCACCCCTCCCCGGTAGCGTGCCCGGTGTCGTCGGTGCCCGACGACCCCTCGCACCGGCTCCGGCCGGCGCACGCCTCGCCGGCCGGCGTCCACGGCCTCCCCCCGCCGATCGACGCCTCGCCCGTGCGAGGCCGGGAGGAGCCCCGTGCTCGCCAGCATCCCGTCCGCCATCGTCCTCGCCGTCGAGGGCCACCCCGTCACCGTCGAGGTGCACGTCGGGCCCGGCCTCCCCGGCCTCACCATCGTCGGCCTGCCCGACGCCGCCTGCCGGGAGGCGCGCGACCGGGTCCGCGCCGCGGTCATGGCCGCCGGCGCCACCTGGCCCGCCCAGAAGATCACCATCAACCTGGCGCCATCGGGCACCCGCAAGGTGGGGAGCGGCCTCGACCTCGCCATGGCCGTCGGGGTCCTGGTCGCCAACGGCGACCTCGAGGCCGAGCAGGTCGCCGACCTCGGCTTCCTCGGGGAGCTGGGCCTGGACGGCACGGTCCGGCCCGTGCCGGGCGTCGTGCCGCTGGTCGACGCCATCGCGTGCGGCACCGTCGTGGTCCCGGTCGCCGCGGCCGCCGACGCCGCGCTCGTCGAGGGCCCGCGCGTGCGCGCCGTGCAG
>DATAGR010000719.1:0-1643 GCA_036263575.1 Aquihabitans sp.
GAGGCCGACGGCGTGCAGGTGATGAAGGAGATCGGCGGCCTCGACGAGCTGCTCCAGCGGGCGGTCGCCAAGGGCATCTTCGGGACCAAGATGCGCTCGGTCGTGAAGGTGGCCGACGAGACCGGCATCGGCCGCCTCGTCGAGCAGCAGTTCGCCATCGGTCGCCAGATCGTCGGCGCCGGCCTGGTGCCGATCATCGAGCCCGAGGTCGACATCCACAGCCCCTCGAAGGGCGAGGCGGAGGAGCAGCTGAAGGCGGCCATCGCCGCCCAGCTCGAGAGCTTGGGGGCCGACGAGCTGGTGATGCTCAAGCTGACCCTGCCGGAGGTCGACGGCTTCTACACGGAACTGGTCCAGCACCCGAACGTGGTGCGGGTCGTGGCCCTCTCCGGCGGCTACGCCCGCGACGACGCCAACGCCCGGCTGGCCCGCAACCCCGGCGTGATCGCCAGCTTCTCCCGCGCCCTGACCGAAGGGCTGAGCGCCCAGCAGAGCGACGACGAGTTCGACGCCACGCTCGACCAGTCGATCAAGGGCATCTACGAGGCGTCCATCACCTGATCGGTCGGCGGCGGTGCCTCGCCGTGGCGCCGATGGCGCCGCCGGCCGGGCATCGCGCCGTCGGGCGCGCTGCCGCACATCGTGTGACGTCGGTCGCTACCCTCGTCGGTGGGGCAGCAGCCCCAGGGGACCGAACGAGGAGGCACCGTGGCCGACCTTGACCAGATCACCGAGCCGGTCGAGGTCGACCGGGTCATCATCCGCTTCGCCGGCGACTCCGGTGACGGCATGCAGCTGACCGGCGACCGCTTCACCAGCGCGAGCGCGGTGTTCGGCAACGACCTGTCGACGTTGCCGGAGTTCCCGGCCGAGATCCGCGCGCCGGCGGGCACGTTGGCCGGCGTGTCGGCGTTCCAGGTCCACATCTCCGACCACGAGATCACGACGCCGGGCGACGCGCCCAACGTGCTGGTGGCGATGAACCCCGCGGCGCTGCGCTCCGAGCTCCACCAGCTCGTCGACGCCGGCACCCTGATCGTGAACACCGATGCCTTCGAGGAGCGCAACCTGCTCAAGGCCGGGTACCGCAGCGACCCCCTGGCCGACGGCAGCCTCGACCGCTACCGCGTCTACGAGGTGCCGATGACGACCCTCACCAAGGACGCGGTGGCGCCGATCGGCGTGAAGCCCCGCGACGCCGAGCGGTCGAAGAACTTCTTCGCGCTGGGCCTGATCAGCTGGATGTACACCCGGCCGGCGGAGCCCACGCTCGACTGGATCGACCAGAAGTTCGGGTCCAAGCCACAGGTGGCGGCGGCCAACCGGGCCGCCTTCGCCGCCGGCCACGCCTTCGGCGAGACCGCCGAGCTCTTCGAGCACCCCTACTCGGTGCGCCCCGCGGCCCACCGGCCCGGGACCTACACGAACATCACCGGGAACACGGCCCTGGCGTGGGGCCTGGTGGCGGCCGGGCAGCTCTCGGGGCTGCCGGTGTTCCTCGGCGGCTACCCGATCACCCCCGCGTCCGACATCCTCCACGAGCTGTCGAAGCACAAGAGCTTCGGCATCCGCACGCTCCAGGCGGAGGACGAGATCGCCGGCATCGGGGCGGCCCTCGGCGCCGCCTTCGGCGGCCACCTGGG
>DATAGR010000720.1:0-4368 GCA_036263575.1 Aquihabitans sp.
ACGAGCTTGCCGCCGCCCGGCATGGCCTCGGCGCCGTGCGTGGTGCTGAGGGCGTCGATGAGGACCATGCCCCGACCCGAGAGGGCCATCGGGTCGGTCTGGGCCGACTCGGCGGGCATGGCGTTGCTGCCGTCGCGCACCTCGACGCGCAGCACGTTGCCGTCGGGGATCAGCACGAGCTCGCACGTGGTGCGGGCGTGGAGCACCACGTTGGTGACGAGCTCGCTCACGAGCAGCGCCACGGTGTCGGCCTCCACGGCGAACCCAGCCCGGGCCGCGAGGTCCGTGCTCCACCGGCGAGCGACCGCGACGCTGCTCGGCGCCGGCGACAGCTCGATCCGATCGGACATCGGCGGGCACCGTACCCCGAGCCGGACGGCGGCGAACACCTCCTCGCCCCCGGCCCCTAGCGTCGGGCCGGTGAGCGGGTCCGGCCGATGGCTGCGCGTGGTCGTCGAGGTCGGGGCCGAGGACGTCGAGCTGGCCGCCGACCGCCTCTGGGCCCTGGGCCCGGCCGCCGTCGAGGAGCGCCCCGCACCGAGCGGCACGGTGCTGCTGGCCGGCTTCGACGACGCCGCCCGCGCCGAGGCGGCCGCCGTCGCGGTCGCGCCGTGGGCGGTGCGCGAGCCGGAGGTGGTGCCGGTGGTGGACGACGGCCTCGACGGCTGGCGGGCCCACGCCGGCGTGCTCGACGCGCCGCCGTTCGTGGTCGTGCCCGCCTGGCTGGACCCACCGGCCGACCTGCCCGCCGACCGGCACGTGCTCCGCATCGACCCGGGCCGCACGTTCGGCTCGGGGTCCCACCCCACCACCCGGCTCGTGCTGGGCCGGCTCGCGGGCCTGGTGCGGCCGGGCCACGCCGTGCTCGACGTCGGGACCGGTAGCGGCGTCCTCGCCGTCGCTGCGGCACTGGTGGGCGCCGGCACGGTGCTCGGCGTCGACGTCGACGACGCCGCGCCGGCCGCGACGGCCGCCAACGCGCAGCTGAACGGGGTGGCCGACCGGGTCGGGGTCACGACGAGCCCGCTGGCGACCGCCACGAGCGGGCGCACCTTCGACGTCGTGCTGGCCAACCTGCTGGCACCCGTGATCGTCGAGCTGGCCGAGCCGCTGGTGGCCGCGGTGGCCGACGACGGGGTCCTCATCGCGTCAGGGCTCCTCGCCGACCGCTGGGCCGAGGCCACCGATCGCCTCGCCGGCCTCGAGGTGGTCGACGTCGCCGTCGACGACGGTTGGGCGGCCGTGAGCCTGCGGCGCTCCCCGTAGCCTCGGCGTCCATGGCCGTCACCCCCGCCGAGGAGCTCGAGTTCGACGAGGACGACCTGGCGCCGGCCGTCGCCGTGCTGGCCGAGGTCACGGCGGCGGGGGGCGGGTGGGTCAACCTGTCGCCGGAGGTCGAGCCGGGTCACGATCCGCCGCCCCGCAACGTCGTCGTGGCCGTCTTCTCGGCTCGGGGCGCCGCCATCCCGCTGGCCACGTTCAGTGCCCCCGAGCAGCCCGGGGGCCGGGCCACCATCGGCATCGAGCACGGCGCGGGGCCGCGCGCCCTCGAACGCCTCGCCGAGCACGACCTCGTGCTCGGCCCGGGCTGGCTGAAGGTGGCCGACCACCCGCGCCGGGGCCTGGTCGTGACGGTGCCGCCCGGCGCGGCGACCGCCGACGTCCTCTGGTGGCTGCTCGCCGCGTCGCACGCGCTGAGCCCGGTCCCGCTGACCGGTGCCTGGCTCGCCAAGGTCTACCGGCCCTGAGCCGGCGGGCCCTCAGGTCGGCGGTTCGCCGGTCCGGGCCGCCTCGACCAGCTGATCGAAGACCTCCGGGGGCAGCTCGCCGCTGGCCCGCTGCACGACCTCGCCGTCGGCGTCGACGGCCACGAAGTACGGGAAGGTCTTCAACCCGAAGGCGGTCGCGGCGGCGCCGTCCTCGCTGTCGGCGAGCACCGGCGCCGTCCACCCCTCCTCCTCGAGCCACGCCTCGGGCGGGTAGTTGCCCCGGTCGGGTGCCACGGCGGTCGAGACCGTCACCAGCTCGACGTCGTCGGGCATCGGCGCATCGGCGAGGTGGTCGACGATCACCGGGACCTCCCGCTGGCAGTGGGGGCACCAGTGGGCCACGAAGACGATCACCTTGGCCGTGCCGTCGGGGCCGATCGTCAGCTCCTCGCCGTCGAACGTGCGCCCCGTGACGGTGGGGATGGTGCGGCCGACGGCCTCGTCGGCCGCCCCCTCCTCGAACGTCGGCAGGAGGGCGTCGGCAGGGGCTTCGACGGTGGTGCCCGAGCCGGTCGTCACCTCGACGGGCGCCGTCTGCCGCGAGGCGACGTCCTCGTCGACCTCGTCGTCGCCGCCTGCGGCGACGAGCACCGCCACGATGCCGAGCAGCACGACGAGCACGAGGCCGCCGATCCACACGGCGCGCCCCCGGTCGGGGGCGGCGCCGGGGCGGGCGGGTGGGCGTCGGGTGGTGGTCACGGGGCCTCCTGGGCCGAGGGGCGGGCGAGGGCCACCAGGGCGACGATGAGGGCGAAGCCCGACAGCGCCATGGCGGGGATGGTGAGGTAGCCGAAGCGCTCGACCCAGATGATCGAGCAGGGGTTGTCGGGGTCGCACGAGGTCGTCTCGAGCGACGGGTAGCGCTCGACGAGCAGGTGGTAGATCGAGACGGCGCCGCCCACGACGGCGACCGCGGCCACGAGCGGGCGGAGGCGGTGCAGCCTGCGCCACGCGGCCACGGCCAGCACGAGCGCCAGCGGGTACATGGCCGCCCGCTGGTACCAGCACAGCCGGCACGGCGGGAAGCCGGCGACCTCGGAGAGGTACAGGCTCCCGCCGGTGCAGACGGCGGCGACCGCGGCGGCCAGGCCCAGGGCCTGGGGTCCGACCTCCTCGACGACGCGCCGGTGGGCCCGCGCCAGCGCCGGCGACCAGCGGCGTCCCACCGCAAGCACGACCACGACGACCACCGCGGCCTGGGCGGCCACGGCGAGGAGGGCGAAGAAGAGGGTGACGGTGTCGGTGTCCATGGCTGATCAGGTGAGCACCGTGCGCTGCAGCCGGCGCAGCGACCACCACCCGAACGGCACCGGGAGCCAGTAGGTGACCAGTCGGAAGAGAAAGACCGCCGAAAGGGCCTCGGCGGGCGGGATGCCGGCACCGGTGAGGGCGGCGGTGACCGCCGCCTCCACGGCACCGACGCCGCCCGGGGTGGGCGCGGCCGACGCGACCGACGACGCGGTCAGGTAGAGGAGCCCGAGCTTCGGGAACGACAGGCCGATGTCGACCGCCCGTGCGCTCTCGGTGAAGGCCACGATCATCGCCACCTTGGCCACGACCGTGGTGGCGAAGAGCGTGACGAAGCGGGCGGGCTGCCGGGCCAGCCGGCGCAGCGTCGTCCAGACCTGCCGGACCGTGGTCTCGACGCGCCGCGCCACGACCCGCCGGCCCCAGGGCGTGAGCCAGACCACCCCGCCCAGCACGGCGGCCACGGCCAGGGCGACGGCCGCGCTGCTGGCCCGGGGCAGGGAGAAGCGCAGGCCGCCCGCCGAGGACCCCGCCCAGGCCGCGAACGTGGCCAGCACGCCGATCTGGGCGATCCCGCTGGCCACGCTGGTGAGCCCCACCCCCGCCGCGGCCGAGCCGAGGTCGCCGCCGCGCTGCTGCAGGTACCGCACCCTGAGGGCCATGCCGCCGGCGTTGGCCGGGGTGAAGCGGTTGAGGAAGGACTGGGCGACCATGACCCGCAGCACCTCGGGGAACGGGAGCCGCTGCGGCGCCACCGCGAGGAACGTGCCGGCCCCGGCGACGTACGGCACCACGGCGAGGGCCAGGAGGATCGGCAGCGACCACGGCGACACCGCGCCGAGCGAGCCGGAGATCTCCGCCCAGCTCGAGGCGAAGGACAGGGCCGTGTAGGCGACGACCACCACGCCGGCGAGGCCGAGCAGCTGGCGCCCGTTGATCCGCTCGATGTCGGCCAGCTCGTAGGGCACGCCCCCGGCGGCCGCCTGCAGCCGGCTGCGCACCGCGGGCAGCACGTGGCGCTGGCCGCCGATGGCGTCGCCCACGTCGGCCGGGAGCGCGAGCGGCTGGACGAGGGGCAGGGCGCCGGCCAGCTCGTCGGGTCGCAGGGCGCGTGCGGCGGCGGCGACCGAGCGCTCGGCGCCGACCACGAGCGCCAGGCTGGTCGTCAGCTGGGCGACGTCGGCCGCGAGCTGGTGCGGTGCCGCCTGGTGCACCGCCCAGCGCAGGTCGATCAGCGTCACCGCGGGCGGCTCGACGGGTCCCTCGTCGGCGACGAACACGTGGCGGGCGGTGAGCCAGCGGTGGGCGATGCCCTGGTCGTGGAGGCGGCGCACCTCGGCCCAGATCGCGT
>DATAGR010000721.1:0-2044 GCA_036263575.1 Aquihabitans sp.
CGGCGTTGAGGGCGACGAACCCCTTCGTCTCGATCTCGAGGGTGAGCGGCGTGCCGTCGGGCTCGGTGAGGTGGATGGTGGCGCCCTCGGGGATGCGGGTGCCGGAGCGGTAGCGCACGTCGATGCGGGGCCAGCCGAGCTGCTCGGGCCGGCGCCCGGCGGCCGCCGGCCAGATGCGCACGGCGTCGTTCAGCACGCGGTGGCCGTCGGGGTCCTCCTGCACGATGACCACGACGGCGAAGTCGTCGAAGCGCAGCGGCACGTAGTTCCACCAGAAGCCCTCGATCGGCTCGGCGGCGGCGCGGCCGGGGCCGTCGGGCTCGCCGACGGGGCGGATGCCCCAGGACCGGTCGCGCGTGCCGAGCCACGTGTCGGCGCGCACGTCGTGGGTCGTGCCGTCGACCCGCAGCTCGCCCTCCCACGTGCCGACCTGCGCGAACCGCTGCGCGTCGAGCAGCACCTTGGAACCGGACCGCCACAGGTGCGGCGCCTCGTCCACCGCGGGGAACGACGCCTGCCACGTGAGGTCGAAGCCGACCCCGTGGTCGTCGCCGTCGCACGTGAAGCGCAGGCGCTCGAGCGGCTCGAGGACCTCGATGCGGAACGGGCCGACCTCGGGGTGCAACCGGTCGTGGCCGTCGAGCGCGTCGGAGGCGCGCACCGTCAGCTGGCGGTTGCCCGTGCGGACCGTGACGTAGCCGTCGATGACGCCGAGGTTCGGGTAGATCCCGAGGCCGAACAGGGCGAACGGATCGCCGGTGCGGCCGTGCGCGTTGAAGTAGTAGCGGTCGTAGGCGTTGCGGTCCGACGTGGCCACCTCGGCCATGGAGAGCGGCGCCTGGTGGATCGGGAACTCGTCGAGGGGGTGCGGCACGGATCCTCCGGTGGCGGGGCGGGCGGGCAGCGTGCCCCGGATCTGACGGACCGTCAAAAGGTGCCGGCACGGCCCCCGTGACCGCCCGGCGGGGAGACGTAGTCTCGGCCCATGGAGCCCGCCGCCTTCTTCGACCTCGACCGCACGCTGCTCACCGGCGCCAGCGGGCCGATGTTCTCCACGATGCTCAAGCACGTCGGCGTGCTGCCGGATCGGAGCATCCCGGGGGAGGGCCTCGTCTTCAAGTTCTTCGACGTCGTCGGCGAGACGCTGCCCTCGATGCTCGTGACGCGACAGATGGCGCGCGCCGCCTCGGGATGGGATCGCAGCCTCGTGCAGGAGGCGGGCCAGCTCGCCGCCGAGCGACTGATCGACGAGGTGCCGGGCTTCGCCCGGACGCTCATCGCCCGCCACCAGGCGGAGGGTCGCAAGGTCGTGATGGCCACGACCTCGCCCTACGACCTGGTGAAGCCGCTGGCCGATGCGCTCGGCTTCGACGACGTCCTGGCCACCCGCTACGGCGAGGCCGGGGGCCGCTACAACGGCACCGTCGACGGCTTCTTCGTGTGGGGGCCCGGCAAGCTCGCCGCCATCCGGCAGTGGGCCGAGCGCCACGGGATCGACGTGGCCGGCAGCTACGCCTACTCGGACTCCATCTACGACCTGCCGTTGCTCTCCGCGGTGAGGTTCCCGGTGGCCATCAACCCCGACCCGCGCCTGCGCATCGTCGCCCGGTTGCGGCGTTGGCCCACCCAGTTCTTCGACGTGCCCCTCGGGGTGCCGAAGATCGCCGGCATCGAGCCGCAGCGCCTGCTCCAGGCGCTGGCCCGACCCGAGCTGTTCCCGTGGGTCCGCTTCGACATCGACGGCGTCGACCGGATCCCCAAGAAGGGCCCGGCGATCATCGTCGGCAACCACCGGTCCTACTTCGACCCGCTCGCCATCGGCATGGTCATGGCTCGCGCCGGCCGTCCGGTGCGCTTCCTCGGCAAGAAGGAGGTCTTCGACGCGCCGGTCGTGGGCCAGATCACCTCTGCTCTCGGCGGCATCCGCGTCGAGCGCGGGTCGGGCTCCGACGAGCCGCTCGCCGCCGCCGCCGACGCGCTGGCCGCCGGCGAGGTGGTGGCCCTCATGCCCCAGGGCACCATCCCGCGCGGCCACGCCTTCTTC
>DATAGR010000722.1:0-5456 GCA_036263575.1 Aquihabitans sp.
GCCGGGCGGGCGGTACCGGAGCACCACGGTCGACGTGCCGGCCGGGACCGGCACGGCCTGGACCACGCCGTCGGCTCGCACGACCGGCGCCGCCACGCCGTCGACGGTGGCCGACCACCCGGGCGCCCACGCCTGGCTCAGCACCAGGAGCCCGGGACGGTCGGCCACGACGTCGACCTCGACCCGGCCGTCGCCCCACGCCACGGGCCCGGCCTCGCCGGCGGCGCCGGGCGCACCGCCGCTCGGGCAGCGTGCGCAGGCGACCTCCAGCACCGCCTCGGCAGCGGGGTCGAGCGGAGCCCGGCCGACGGCGGCGTCGATCGCTCCCTCCCGGTCCACGCGGCGGGTGCGACCGACGACGAAGGCCTCGGGCAGCGTCGGCGTCCGCACCTCGCGCCCCCGCTCGCGCGCCACGACCGTGACGCGCAGCAGGTCGGGCAGGTGGCTCGCCGGATCGAGCAGGTGCGCCGGCTCGACGAGGTTGCCCCAGTAGTCGGTGCCGGTGACCTCGAGGTAGGCCGCAGGGGCCAGTGGGTCGGTGCCGGTGACCGACAGCCGCCCGGCCGCCGCGGTGACGCGCGGGCTGTGCGGGAAGGCGTCGAGCGGGCTGTCGCCGGCCCACAGGTAGCGGTCGATGCCGCCCGGGGCATCGGGCACCTCGCCCCACGGCGGGGGCGTGGTGCCGTCGATCAGCGCCTCCGCCTCGGCCGGCGGCGGCGTGGCGTCGCGCCACCGGTACCACCAGCCGAAGCCGACCACCGGGTCGACGGCGACGAGTGCGACCAGGCCGAGCAGCACCACGCGAGGCGCCCGACGGCGGCGCAGGGCGACGAGGGCGGCGACCCCCACGAGCGCCGCCGCGCAGGGGAGGCCGACGGCCCACGCCAGGTCGGCGCCCTCGGCGCGCCCGTCGGACGCGATGGGGAGCACGGCGACGGCGACCGCCGCGCCCAGCGCGCCGGCGGCCAGCGCACCGGGGCGGACCGTGCCGGCGCCGGACCGGGCGCGGGCGACGCCCACCGCGGCGAGCAGGGCCACCGCCAGCTGGACGCCGAGGGTGTACCGGGCCCACGAGCGCATCTGGCCCACCACCGGCACTGCGTGTACGACGTGGCTCAGCGGCGTGGTGTCGCCGAGGGCGACGAGGGTCGAGACGAGGGCGATGGCGACGAGCGCCAGCAGCCTGCGGTCACGGCGGACGGCCGGCGCCGCCGCGACGGCGAGGACGAGGGCGGCGGCGCCGACGTAGCCGCCGAGCTCGGTCAGCGTCCACGACCCGGCGTAGGCGCCCGGGCCGGGCCCCGAGGCGCCCGACCCGCCGTAGAGGAACGGCGCCACCAGCACGAGCAGCCCGTCGGGCTCCTGGGCGTAGGCGACGGCCTGCTGGTGGGTGAGCCCCGACCGGTCGGTGCCGCCCAGCGCGGCGGCCACCGGCAGGAGCTGCACGGCCGCCAGCGCGCCGCCGACCGCCACCATGGCGGCCACGCCGACCAGGCGCCGGGCCCGCTCGCGCCCGGAGACGACCAGCGCGTACAGCGCGGTGGCGGCGAGGACGTAGACGAGGAGCTGGCCATGCCCCGAGAGCGCGGCGAGGGCGACCACGACCGCTCCCGTCGCGACCCGTGCCACGCTCGCCCGCTCGAGCACGCGGTCGGCGGCCCAGAGCGCCCAGGGCAGCCAGGCCGCGGTCGAGAGGATGGCCACGTGGCCGAGGTGCGCGAACTGGAAGCCGCACAGCGCGAAGGCGCAGCCGGCCACGGCGGCGGCGGCGTGGTCGCCGGTGAGGCGGTGGGCCAGCAGGTGGGCCCCCACCCCGGCCAGCACGAGCGCGACGACCACGGTGAGGTTGTGGCCGAGCACCGGCGGGAGCGCCGCCCGCACGAGGGCGAGCGGGTGCAGGGCCGCGTGCTGGTGGAGGGCGAAGAGCGGCGAGCCGCCGAACGTGCCGCGGTCCCAGCCCGGGAACGTGCCGGACCGCCACTGCTCGGCCACGACCTCGTGCAGCGGCAGGTAGTACGTCAGGCCGTCGCCCGGCGCCACGAGCCGCCGGCCCGTCAGCCCCTCCCAGAACACGAGCAGCGGCGCGAGGACCGGCGCCAGCAGCCACCACCGGCCGCGACCGGAGGCGGCGACCGGGGCCGGATCTCGTCCCGCGCCGCCGCTCGGACCGGGAGCGTCGTATGCGTCGTCGTCGCCGGGGCGCGCCGGTGCGGCGTGCTCAGGGGCGACGGTGGACATCGTCGGCCGCTACCCGGCCCGGAGCCGGCCCACCACCCGGACGGGCGTCGGCGTCACGCCAGCGCCTCCAGGCGATCGGCCAGGAACCGCTGCTCGGCCTCGTTGCGGGCCAGGGCGAGGGCGGCGTCGAGCTCGGCCCGTGCCTCCCCGGTGCGGCCCAACCGCAGGAGCAGGTCGGCCCGGGTGGCGTGGAGGTGGTGGTAGCCCTCGAGCTCGATGGCGTCGACCACCGCCAGGGTCGCGTTCGGACCGTGGACCTCGGCGAGCGCCACCGCTCGGTTGAGGGCCACGACGGGGGTGGGGGCGATGGCGAGGAGGTGGTCGTAGAGGGCGAGGATCTGCGACCAGTCGGTGTCGGCCGCCGTCGGGGCATCGCCGTGCACCGCGTTGATCGCCGCCTGGAGCTGGTACGGGCCCGGCCGGTTGCGGCCCAGGCAGATCCGTACGAGCTGCTGGCCCTCGCCGACGAGCTCGGCGTCCCACCGCGACCGGTCCTGGTCCGGGAGGAGGACGAGCGAGCCGTCCGCCGCCGTGCGCGCCGCCCGTCGGGCGTCGATGAGGAGCAGCAGGGCCAGCAGGCCGAGCACCTCCTCCTCGTCGGGCATGAGGGCGGCCAGCAGGCGGGTCAGCCGGATCGCCTCGGCGCACAGGTCCTCTCGCACGAGGGCCTCGCCGGCGCTCGCTGCGTAGCCCTCGTTGAAGATCAGGTAGAGGACCGCCAGCACGAGCGGCAACCGGTCGGGCAGCTCGGCCTCGCTCGGCACGCGGTACGGGATGTTCGCCACCCGGATCTTGCGCTTGGCCCGCACGAGGCGCTGGGCCATGGTCGCCTCGGGCACGAGGAACGCGGCGGCGATCTCCTCGGTGGACAGCCCGCCGAGGAGCCGCAGGGTCAGGGCCACCTGCGCGTCGGGGGCGAGGGCGGGGTGGCAGCACGTGAAGATCAGCCGGAGGCGGTCGTCGCTCACCGGGCCCAACGCCTCGGGCGGCTCGTCGCGCTCGTGGAGCAGGGCGGCCTGGGCGTGGCGGTCGTCCCGCTTGCCCTCTCGCCGCAGTCGGTCGATGGCACGGTTGCGTGCGGTCGTGATGATCCAGGCGCCCGGGTTGGGCGGGATGCCCTGTGACGGCCACCGCTCGGTGGCCGCCACGAAGGCCTCCTGGACCGCCTCCTCGGCGACGTCGAGGTCGCCGAAGCGGCGGGCCAGCGTGGCGACGGCCTTGCCGGACTCCAGCCGGAAGGTGCGCCCGACCTCGTCGAGGCCGATCCCGGGCACCGCGGATCAGTCCTCGGGCTCGTCCTGGAAGGGACGGACCTCGACCGGGTTGGCGCACGCCGCCGAGCCCTTGGCCGCCCAGGCGAGGGCGGCGTCGAGGTCGGGCACGTCGATCACCCAGAAGCCGC
Source organism: Aquihabitans sp. (assembly GCA_036263575.1). Classification (GTDB taxonomy): domain Bacteria; phylum Actinomycetota; class Acidimicrobiia; order Acidimicrobiales; family Iamiaceae; genus Aquihabitans. The sequence goes on from DATAGR010000722.1 coordinate 3,641, forward strand.
CGAGCTGCTCCTTGGTCTCGGCGAAGGGGCCGTCGGTGGTGGTGACGTCGCCGCCCTGGGCCCGCACGACGGTCGCGGTGTCGGCCGGCTGGAGGCCGCCGGCGAACACCCAGGCGCCCTGGGCCTGGAGCTCGGTGTTGAAGGCGTCGACGGCCTGGAAGGCCGCCTGCATGTCCTCGGGCGTGGCGTAGGGGTTCTCGCCCTCGACGTTGTGGACGGAAAGCAGGTACTGGGTCACGGTTGCTCCTCTCGATGACCGGCGCCGTGCCGGTCGCTCACCACCACCACGAACGGGGTGCGCCCCGATCGACAGCCGTGCCGAGGTTTTCTACCGGCGATCTCGATCGGGCCGTGCCGTCGCCGGGGTCGCCCGCTTCACCGCGCTTCCCGCGGGGCAATCCCTCAAGCAGCGCCCCGCGCCGACCGATGATGTCGGGGAGGGGCGCGGACGGCGGGACCGCGACGCGATCCCGGCCGCAGGCCGACCGGGCGGGGCGGCAAGAATTCCGACAAATGTCCGGAGCCGCCGTACCCAACCGCCGTCGGCGGGCGCTCTAGGGATCGTGCCTGTGATCTCCGCCTCGACCCCGAACCGCACGGGCCGGGCCGCGCCCGGTGTCGCGACGGTCGAGCACCCCGGAGCGACCGCGCCGGCCGTGCGCACGACGGGTGTCCGGTGACCACGCTCGAGTCGGCGGCCCCGCCGCTGCCGCCGCCAGCCCCGGCGGACCCCGCCGACGTGCCGTCGATCTCGGTGCTCCGACCCCGCCGTCAGCCGGCGCCCCGCCGACGTGGGGAGCCCGCCGTGGACGCCGGTGAGGCCTACCGCCGCTTCGGCACCGCGGTGCACGCCTACCTGCGCGGCCAGCACGTGCCCGATCCGGACGACCTGCTGGGCGAGGTCTTCTACCAGGTGGCCCGCTCGATCGAGACGTTCGAGGGCGACCTCGACGCCCTCCGTCGCTGGGTCTTCACCATCGCCCGCAACCGGGTCATCGACGATCGCCGCCGGCGCGCCCGCCGGGCCCGGACGGCCCGCAACCTCCACGACGCGCCGCTGATCATCGAGGTCGATGACCCCCACGACGACCTCGTGGCCGCGCTGGCCCGGCTCACCGAGGAGCAGCGCGAGGTCGTGGGCCTCCGCTTCATCGCCGACCTCCCGATCGAGGACGTCGCCCGCCTGACCGACCGGACCGTCGGCGCCGTGAAGTCCATGCAGCACCGGGCGCTGGAGCAGCTGGCCCGCCACCTCCGAGACACCCCCCAAGGAGGGTCCGATGCATGAGCACCAGGAGCTGATCGACCGCCTCCGATCGATGGCCGACGAGCCGATCGACCCCGTCGTCGACCGCCGCATCCGCCACCTCGTCGCCGGCGCCGCCGCCAGCCGGTCCCGCCGCGCCCCTCGGGTGAAGATCTTCCTCGGCACGTTCGGCGCCGTCCTGGCCGGGACCTCGGGCCTGGCCGTGGCCGGGACCCTGCCGGCGCCGGTGCAGCGCGTGGCCCACGACCTCGGCGACGCCGTCGGCGTCCCGCTCCCGGACGCGGCCTCCGACGCCGCCTGCGAGGCCGGGGCCGACCCGTGCCGCGAGGGCGGCGAGGACCGCCGTGGTCCCGGCGGCGACGACCGCCGCGGCAGCCGGGTCGACGACCCGTCCACGACCCGCGGCGACACACCCGACGCGGCCGGCACCGACGCCGACGGCCGGCCGGGAACGACCGGCGCGGGCCCCCGGCCGGGCCAGCCCGGCACCACCGGACCCGACGGCCGACCGACCGGACCCGACGATCGGCCCGCCGGCCCCGGTGGCCG
>DATAGR010000723.1:0-1571 GCA_036263575.1 Aquihabitans sp.
CTGCTCGCGGTGGCCGCCACGGGCGCCTACTGCTGGTCGATGGCCAGCAACTACAACTACCTGCTCAAGCCGCCGGTGGTCGCCGTCCGCGACGGTGATGCCACCGAGATCGTGCGACGGCAGACGCTGTCGGACGTGTTCGCCCTCGACGCCGTCCTCGCCGGCGCACCGGCCCCGTCGCCGGCGCCGTCGCAGCCCGCCCCCGAACATCCCGTGGGAGTGCCCTCGTGAGCGATTCCCTGAAGGTGGCCCTGCTGGGCTGCGGCACCGTGGGCAGCGCCGTGCTCCGGTTGATCTCCGAGCAGGCCGACGACCTCACCGCCCGCATCGGCCGCGGCGTCGAGGTGGCCGGCATCGCGGTCCGCCGTCCCGACCACCACCCCGACGTCCCCACCGAGCTGCTGACCACCGACGCCGAGGCCCTGGTCCGCCGCGACGACGTCGACCTGGTCGTGGAGGTCATCGGCGGCATCGAGCCGGCCCGCACGCTGCTGCTGGCCGCCATCGCGTCGGGCAAGTCGGTGGTGAGCGCCAACAAGGCGCTGCTCGCCGAGGACGGCGTCGCCCTGCACGCGGCGGCCGCGGCCGCCGGGGTGGACCTCTACTACGAGGCCGCCGTGGCCGGGGCGATCCCTCTGCTGCGCCCGCTGCGCGAGTCGCTGGCCGGTGACCAGCTGCGACGGGTCGTCGGCATCGTCAACGGCACGACCAACTACATCCTGTCCCGCATGGCCGAGACCGGCGCCGGGTTCACCGAGGCGCTGGCCCAGGCCACCGAGCTCGGCTACGCCGAGGCCGACCCCACCGCCGACGTCGACGGTTTCGACGCGGCGGCCAAGGCGGCCATCCTCGCGTCGCTGGCCTTCCACACCCCGGTCACCGCCGCCGACGTGCACCGCGAGGGCATCTCGGCGGTCACGGCCACCGACGTCGCGCGGGCGGCCGAGATCGGCTGCACCGTGAAGCTGCTGGCCATCTGCGAGCGGGTGACCGAGCGGGACGGCGACACCGGGACCGACTCGGTGGCGGTGCGCGTGCACCCGGCGATGATCCCGACGACCCACCCGCTCGCCTCGGTCGGCGACGCCTTCAACGCGGTGTTCGTGGAGGCCGAGGCGGCGGGGCAGCTGATGTTCTACGGCCGCGGCGCGGGGGGCGAGCCCACGGCCAGCGCCGTGCTCGGCGATCTGGTCGCGGTGGCCCGCAACCGGGTGGTGGGCGCGGCCGGCCAGGGCCCGACCGGGTACGCCGACCTGCCGGTGCGGCCCATGGCCGAGACACCCACCCGGTACCACGTGAGCCTCGACGTGGCCGACCGCCCCGGCGTGCTGGCCACCGTGGCGCAGGAGTTCGCGCAGCAGGACGTGAGCATCTCGACCGTCCGCCAGAACGGCACCGGGGACGCCGCCAGCCTGGTGATCGTCACGCACAGCGCCCCCGACGCCGCGCTGGCCGCCACGGTCGCCGCGCTCCGCGACATGCCCGCCGTCCGCGCCGTCACCAGCGTGCTGCGCGTGGAGGGGTTGGCATGAGCCCGACCTACCCCGTCTCCCCGGGCTGGCCGGGGCTGA
>DATAGR010000724.1:0-1906 GCA_036263575.1 Aquihabitans sp.
CCGGGCACGGCGGTCGTCGTGGTCGGCGCGACGGTGGGCGGCGGCGACGTCGTCGCCGGCACGGTGGTGCTGGCCGGCGGCGCGGTGGTGGGTGGCGCGGTCGTGGGTGCAGTCGTCGCCGGCGTCGTGTCGACCATCTCGGCGAAGGTGAGGGGCAGGTCGGGCGGTTGGGGCGCGTGGCTGGCCCGGGCGTCGCCGTCGGCCTCGGGCCCGATGCCACGTGCCCGCAGGGTGCACCGGCCGTCGCAGGGGACCTCGGCGCCGCCGGCGTCGATGATCGAGGTCCGGAGGTCCAGCACCTGGTCGACGTTCCCGTCGGGTCCGGCCTTGGCGTCGACGAGGGCCTGGCACCGGTCGCCGACGCACTGCGAGAAGCGCACGGCCCGACCGGCGGGCCACGCGCGCAGGCGGGCGGTGGCCGGCGCGCCTGCGGCCACGGCCCCTGCCGGGTCCAGCGCGAGCGTCGGCTCGGGAAACGGCGGGGCCGCGGCGAAGTCGATGTAGGCGCCGCCCGACTGGTCGTAGTTCGAGACGGCGCCGATGCCGACCAGGCACCGCTCGGGCGCCGAGGCGCAGTCGACCTCGCCGCCGTCGGGCGTGGTGATGGAGCGGCGGACCACGAACTCCGCCACGACGGTGCCCTCCGAGCTCGCGACGGCGCGGGTGACGGCGCCGTACCCGTTCGCCTCGCCGGTGGCGGCGAGCTGGCAGGCGGCGATCCCGGCGTTGCCGACGTCGGCCTCCGACGTGCACTGGACGATGCCGACGGAGTGGCCCGGCTCGAAGCCGGTCGCGTAGATCGTGATGGCGTCGCCGTCGCCGAGGCCGTTCTGGGGCTCGGCCAGCACCGGCAGGCGCCACGACGCCTTGCCGTCGATCGGGCCCGAGGGCATGGCGCCGAGGATGGCGGCCGCCCGCCCGCTCGTCTCCTCGGGATCGCCCGTCCGCAGCCCGTCACCGGGTCCGCCGGGTGCGCCCAGCGCGGCGAAGGCCCCGACGGCGACGGCGACGAGCGCGAGGGCGGCGACCCGGGCGTGGCGCAGGTGCGAGGGGCGTGCGGAGGCGGCGGCACCGAGCGATGAGCGGGCGGCGGTGACGTCGAGCTCCTGGTGCACCTGGGTGCGGAGCTCCCGGGCGGCTCGGGCGGCGCGTGCGTCAAGGTCCATGGGGGTGCTCCGGGTCGTCGAGGAGGCGGGCCAGCGCGGCGCGCCCCTTGTGCAGGTGGGCCTTGGCCGTGCCCTCGGCGCAGCCGAGGATGGCGGCCACCTCGGCCACCGGGCGGTCCTCCAGGTAGTGGAGGGTCACGGCCGCCGCCTAGCGGTTCGGGAGGCGGCGGACGATCGCCCAGAAGTCGTCGCCCGCGGGCTCGGGCACCGTTGCCGGGCGCTGGCCGGCGAGGCGCTCCACGGTCCGGCGCTCGGTGCGTCGCCGGGCCCAGCTCTGGTTGGCGAGGTTGAGGGCCACGCGCCGCAGCCAGGCGGCCGGCAGGTCGTAGCGGGAGATCCGGGCCCAGCGCTGGTGGGCCCGCAGCATCGCCTCCTGGCCGATCTCCTCGGCCACCGGCCGCGAGCCCGTGACGGCGGTCAGCAGGGTCACCAGGCGCGGGTACTCGCGGGCGAAGAAGGCGTCGAAGCCGAACGAGTCCAACTCGACCTCGGGCGGAGGGGCGGCCGCATGCCGCGCCTCCCGGTCCTCTGGCCCCGCCTCGGCGTCGATCGACACACCCCTTCACACCCGTCCCGCCCCCCGCAGGTTTACCGGCGATCCGGGATCCGTGCCCGCCGTCGAGCGGCCCGGGTCCGTTTCGGTGACCGATCGGTAGGTTGCTAGACAGGGATCACCTCAGGGGAAGCCACAAGGAGCGCTCATGCCCGAAGCCGTCATCGTTTCCGTCGCCCGCACGCCG
>DATAGR010000725.1:0-1531 GCA_036263575.1 Aquihabitans sp.
TGCCGCTCTTTACGAGGCGGCCGCGGTCGATGATCACGACCCGGTCGGCGACCTTCTCGGCCTCGTCGAGGTCGTGGGTCGTGAGCAGGACGCACACGCCCTCGTGGGCGAGCTCGCGCACGAGGCGCCGGATCAGCTGGCGGCCCTGGACGTCGACGCCGGCGCTCGGCTCGTCGAGGAACGCCACGCGCGGCCGGCCCACCAGGGCGAGGGCCAGCGACAGCCGCTGCTGCTCGCCGCCCGAGAGCTGGCGCCAGGTGGTGCGGCGGGCGTGGGTGAGCCCGACCCGCTCGAGCAGCGCCGCCGGGTCGTCGGGGTCGGCGTAGAAGGCGGCGTGGAGCTGGAGGGCCTCGAGGGGCCGGATGCCCGGGTACACGCCGCCCGACTGCAGCATGACGCCGATCTGCGGCGTCAGCCGGGCGTGGTCGGCCACGGGGTCGAGGCCCAGCACCCGCACCGCGCCCTCGGTGGGGCGCCGGTACCCCTCGAGGACCTCGACGGTGGACGTCTTGCCCGCGCCGTTCGGGCCGAGCAGCGCGACCACCTCGCCCGCCTCGCCGGAGAACGACAGGCGGTCGACGGCGCGGGTGGTCCCGTGCAGCACGGTGAGGCGTTCGACCTCGAGGGCGGACATCGGCATCGACGCTAGCGGCGCGGACCCTCCCGGGTCCTCCTCGGGAGACGACTCGGAGGCCGGTCGGAGCCCGCTCGGAGGACGTTCGGAGGCGCAGCCGTCGCCCTGCTGCGGGCCCACGACCCGCTCATGTCGTGGCTGGTCACCGCAGGGGTGCGACTACCGTCGCACCCCATGCTCGACATCCGCCGCATCCGCACCGAGCCCGACGCGGTGAAGGCCGCCCTGGCTCGCCGCGGCATCGGGACCGAGGAGGTCGACCGGGTCGCCGACCTCGACGAGCGGCAGCGGCGCCTGGCGTCGGAGCGCGACGACCTCCGCAACCGCATCAAGGCGCTCTCGAAGCAGGTCGGCACCCTCCACCGCGAGGGCAAGCCCGACGAGGCCGGTGCGCTGCAGGCGGAGAGCCGGGCGCTCGGCGAGCGCGAGGCGGAGCTCGCCGCCGAGGCCGCCACGGTGGCGACCGAGCTGCGCGACCTCCTGCTGCGCATCCCCAACACGCCGCACCCCGACGCCCCCGACGGCGCGTCGGACGCCGACAACCCCGTGGTGCGGGTGCACGGCTTCGACCCCGACGGCTACGAGCCGCACCAGCGGGTGCCCCACTGGGAGCTGGGCGCGAGGTATGGCATCCTCGACAACGAGCGGGCCGTGAAGATCTCGGGCGCCATGTTCACGATGCAGCGCAAGGGCGGCGCCACCCTGGCCCGGGCCCTGCTCCAGTACGGGCTCGATCGCAACGCCGACCAGTACGAGGAGGTCCGGCCGCCGAGCCTGGTGTCGTCGGAGACGCTGACCGCCACCGGCCAGCTGCCCAAGTTCGCCGACGACGCCTACTCGCTCGAGCGCGACGACCTGTGGGCCATCCCCACCGCCGAGGTGCCTCTGACCTCGCTG
>DATAGR010000726.1:0-4014 GCA_036263575.1 Aquihabitans sp.
CCGGGAGGTGGACGATCACGGAGGAGGACCTCCTCGCCGACCTGCTGTCCCGCTGACGCGGCCGTGGACCGGCGTGCAGGGCGGACGGCGGACGGGCGCAGGGCCGCCGGAGGAGGTACAGCACCCGGTGGACCGGATACGAGCCCAGCGCCCGGTCGAGACGGTGGTTCGGATCGTCGCCACGCCGCGCCGGCTACACCGAGCGCTCCCCGAGGACGAGCGCGAACCCACGCCGCGGGTCGAGCGCAGGTGACGGTCGACGACCCGTGCTCCGTCGGAATCCCGCTACCCTGCTGCGGTGGATCCCGGTTCCGTGCGCGCCGCCTACTCGTCCATGGCTGAGCAGTACATCGACTTCGTCGGTGACGGGCGCTGGCAGGACCACGAGGACGACACCGCCCTCATCCGGCGCCACCTGACCGGGCTACCGGGACCCGTGCTCGATCTCGGGTGCGGACCCGGCCACTGGACCGCCCACCTGCACGCCCTGGGTGTCGAGGTGACCGGCGTCGACGTGGTCCCCGAGTTCATCGCGCACGCCCGCTCGACGCACCCCGGCCCGACCTTCCTGCTCGGCTCGATGACCGAGCTGGACGTCCCCGAGCACTCCGTGGCGGGGATCCTCGCCTGGTACTCGACGATCCACCTCCCGCCTCCGGAGCTCGACCGGGTGCTCGCCGGGTTCCGGCGCCTCCTGGCGCCCGGCGGCGTGCTCGTCGTCGGCTTCTTCGGCAGCGACGACGGCGTGGGCGCGTTCGACCACAAGGTCATCACCGCGTACCGCTGGCCCGTCGGGGTCTTCACGCGGCACCTGGCGGAGGCGGGCTTCACCGAGGTGCAGCGCCTGCAGAAGCAGCTCCCGGAACGGCCCGACCGCAAGTACGCCGCGGTCGCCGCACGCGCCTCCTGACTGCAGCACGACGGGACTAGCCCGCTGCTCCACGACCGGCGGTACGGCCACCCGCGGCGATGCAGGGCTGGAAGAGGCCCGACGGGTTCAGATGCTCGCGGCGGGCTGCTGCCAGCGAGGGAGCCGCGCCCGCAGGAGGTCCACCGCCGGACCCAGCACCACGACGACGAGCAGCGTCCCGACGCCGACGTCGGCGCCGCACAGCCAGCCCACGAGGGCGCCGATGCCCTGCAACGCGTTGTAGCCCCAGCGGAACGGGATCGGCGGGTCGACGCTGAGCGCGGCGGCCTCGGCCGGTCCGGCTCCGGTGGCGGTGTTGAGGTAGCCCGCGACGCCGACGGCCAGAACCGGCAGCGCCAGCGCCAGCAGCAGGCAGCGCACGAGCAGCGACGACGGCTGCACCGTCACCGCCAGGCCGATCGACACCGACGCGCCGACCAGCACCGTCTGCACGATCGTGCCGACGCCCGGGCGGGTGCCCCGGAACCAGGCGAGCGCCACCAGCAGCACCCCGACGAGGGTGTTGACGAGTGCGAACTCCCAGCCCGACGCCCGTGAGACCCCGTTCACGAAGGTCGAGTAGCCGTCCGAACCAAAGCCCGCGCGCAGCAGCAGGACGACGCCGACCGCGAGCACCAGGCACGAAGCGACCAGCTGCAGCCATCGTCTTCCGGTCACGTCCTCACCCTGCCACGGAGCCGTACCGACCTGATCGAGCGCGATCCCGACCGCCTCGCCACTGCTCACCCGCCGGTCGTCCGGCCGCTGGCGACCCCTGGGCCCGAGGACGGCAACAGGCTGCTCTCCCTGCCGCCTGCCGGCGACGCGGTTGGACGTGCGGGCCGTCTCACGGGCGAGGCGCCCGATCTCGCCTTCGTCACCGGCCGCGGGAACGACTGCGCGAGCTCCGCTATTTCCTGCCGGCCGCCATCGTCCCGTCCAGCGAGATCTTGATGGCTCTGGCCGCCGCGTTCGAACTGTATTCTTCCGTGTACAGCTTGACTACGAAGGCTCGGACCGAGAGGGTGAACTCGGCCCGAAAAGCTGAGCAGCAAGACCGTCTAGACAACATCTGGCGGGAGAGTAGCCGGCGAATAAGAACGCGGCTAACGCGAGAGGCTCGCGCGATGCCTCGCACAGGAATCCGGCTACCCCAACTCGGCCGCACACACCGATCGCTTCAGCACCGAGGCGCGACTGCTCCTTTGGTGCGCCGAGGATACTGACAGGCACCTTGATAAAGCTACCGAGGTTTCCGTGCGGTTACTCGAGCATCTTTCTGAAAAGACTGACGAAAGACAATCCCCTAGACCTCAGCATCTTCGATGGCTCACACTGCAGCGGTTCAACTCGCTTCCTTCCCTTCCAGAACTCGATCCTCGCGTCCGGATACGCCAAGCGCTCAGCCAACTCACGCGAGCACCGCTCCTGCTGGCCCTCATCACGGCGACGGCGGTGATAATTGCAGCCATCTTCCGCGGTCGACCGATCTGACCGAGACTTGACGACCGGGAAGCAGGAAGGAGCATGGAAGCTGACCCGCCAGACGCACAACAGTGGCAAGGCCCCGCAACTCTGAGTGAGCGTCTGTGAACTCGCCGGCCGGCGCGGCCATCGTCGCCGATCTGGTCGGCGAACGGCGACCCGACGAGCTGCTCACGAGCCAACTGGGTAGTTGGCTACCCGCGCTGATGATTCCACGCGTCTACGTCTGGCTGGACGAGATGCCTATCAACTGCGCGGGCAAGATCGATCGTCGAGCGCTCGCCAAGATGCTCGATCCCGCACTCCCCCACCCGGACGCAACACGCAACCCTCACGTTGTGCCATTCACTGGCGCGGGCGGGACGGATACGGGAAACTATCCCGATGCCTGCTGAGTACACCCGAAGTGACCAGTTCCGTGGTGCCCGCATCCACCTATGCGACCTCTCCGGCCTCGAGATGCGCGATTGCGACGTCACCGGCCTGAAGATCGTGGACTGCTACGGGGGCAACGTATCCGTCGGTGGCGGCTTCGAGCGTGTCGTTGTCAACGACGTCGACGTGACCGCCTACGTCGAGGCCGAGCTAGACCGGCTGCATCCCAACCGGGTGCTGGCACGTGAGGCCACGTCCGCCGCCGAATACCGGGCCGCTTGGGATGCCATCGAGAAGCAATGGGAGGAGACGCTCGACCGCGCCAGGCGCCTACCCGAGGCGAAGCTGCACGAGCAGGTCGACGGCGAGTGGTCGTTCGTCGAGACGCAGCGGCATCTGCTGATGGCCAGCGATGCCTGGATCGGCAACGCCGTGCTCGAGGAGGACGCGCCGTACCACCCGTTGGGCCTTCCTGGCGGCGGGATGCCGGACGAAGCATCGGCGAAGCTCGGGCTCACCCTCGATGCCACCCCCACGCTCGACGAGGTACTCGCGCCGCGGCTGGCCCGCATGGCCACGATGCGCCGGGTCGTCGACGAGCTCACCGAGGCCGAGCTCGATCGGGTGTGTGGTCGCAAGCCGGCGGACCCATATCCGGACCGGGAGTACGTCGTGCGCCGCTGCCTCACGGTGGTGTGCAAGGAGGAGGCCGAGCATCACCGGTATGCGGTCCGCGACCTCACCGTGCTCGAGGCCGGTGCCCGAACCGATTGAAGGCTCGTCCCGGCAATGAACGGCGATCTCGCGATCCTGCGCTTGACCAGCCCATCTCGCTGTCGGAGTCCCTCATCGCACCCGCACTGCCCAGCCAGGGCGCGGTGCCGACCGGCGAGGTAGTCACGACCGGCTACGGAAAGACCAGCAATGCGGGCTTCCCCGACAAACCACGCGAGGTCTTCCTCGATGCCACGCCGCGGTGAACCTGCGAAGGCATCTACCAGTTCGTGAATCCGATCACGCTCGGAATGAACTGCACCCGCAAATCCGGCCAGACGGCCGGAGCATGCGACACTGGGCGATGTCGTCATCGGAATCGTCTCCTGAAACATCTCTGGCCAGTGCGGCAACCCGACCTATCCCGCCGTGAATCAGCACCAAACCTGGATGAACGGCAACGTGGGGAGGTAGCCGACCGTTCATCCACCTGCCTCCAGGCGGAACGCGAGGCGGCGGGGCGCCTGCAC
>DATAGR010000727.1:0-4918 GCA_036263575.1 Aquihabitans sp.
ACCAGATGTCCGCCATCTCCTCGCTGGCGTAGCGGGCGGCGAGGACGTTCGTGATCGTGGGCTTCACGACCCGATCGTACGTGCGGGGCGCGGCCCCTCGTCCGGGTGATCGCGCGCTCGCGCTTCAGGTTGGCCGCGACCTGCCGAATGAGAGGTCTGGACGAGAAGGGAGGGGTGGGTGAACCACTGCCTGCGCCACTACGAAGAGCCGGTCACGGCCCACTGCCGCACGTGCCAGCACCCGTTCTGCGCTCGCTGCCTGGTGTACTCGTTCGGCCCGAAGAAGCCGCCGTACTGCGTCGGGTGCGCGCTCCACGCGGCCGGCGTCCGCAACGGCAACCGCAGCGTCGTGCCGCCGACGGGCTCCGAGGACCCGGAGATCCAGGCGCCGCCGCTCGACAAGCGGGCCGAGCGCGCCGAGCGACGGGCCCAGAAGGAGGCGGCGAAGGCCGCCGCACGAGCTGCGAAGAAGGCGGCGCGGCGGGGTGAGCCGATCACGCCGACGGCGCCCGTCCCCGAGGCGGCCCGCTCGTCGCAGGTCCCGGCCCCGAGCCAGCTGCTGGCCCGGAGCACCACGACGACGTCGGTCTGACCGCTACGAGGCCGCGGCTCGCTGCTTGCGATCCTCCGCCAGCTTGCCGGCGAGGTCGTCGTCGGCGATGGCCAGCATCTGCACCACCAGCAGGGCGGCGTTGATCGCGCCGTCGACCGCGACGGTGGCGACCGGGATGCCCTTCGGCATCTGGACGGTCGAGTAGAGGGCGTCGACGCCGTTGAGGGCGCCGCCGCTGAGCGGGACGCCGACCACCGGCAGGGTGGTGTGGGCCGCAGCGGCGCCGGCCAGGTGCGCCGCCATCCCGGCGCCGGCGATGATCGCCACGTACCCGGCCTCACGGGCGCCGCCCACGAACTCGGCGACCCGGGCCGGGCTGCGGTGGGCCGACATGACCTGCACGTCGGCGGTGATGCCGAACCCGGCGAGCGTCTCGGCCGCTGGCTCCATCTTCGGCCGGTCGTTGGGCGAACCCATGATGATCGCCACCTTCTGGTCGGGCACCGCTGCTCCTCGGGTCGTCGCCGGATCGGTCGGGGGCGAACCTACCGCCCGGCCCGCCGCCGCCTCCACGCCGCCGCCGCCCACGCCGGACGGCGGCGGCGCTCAGGCCGGGGCGGCGATGTCGGTGCGGTGGTGGAGGCCGGGCCAGCGGAGGCAGGCCATCGACCGGTACGCCCGCTCGCGGGCGGTGGCGGCGTCGGGCCCTCGCCCCACGACGTCGAGGACCCGGCCGCCGGCGGTGCGGAGGCGGCCGTCGGGGTCCGCCGCCACGCCGGCGCTGAGCACGGTGGCGCCCTCGACCGCCTGCGACTCCTCGAGGCCCTCGATCACGTCGCCGGTGCGCGGCGCCGTGGGGTAGCCCTCGCTCGCCGCCACCACCAGCACGGCGGTGTCGTCGGCGAAGGTCGGCTCGGGACCGCGCCGGAGGTCGCCGTCGGCAGCTGCGGCGAGGAGCTCGGCGAGGTCGGAGGTGGCGCGCAGGAGGACGACCTGCGAGTCCGGGTCGCCGAAGCGGATGTTGTACTCGATGAGCTTGGGGCCCTCGGGGGTGAGCATCAGCCCGGCGTAGAGCACCCCGCGGTAGTCGACCCCGCGCTCGCGGAGGGCCCGGAGCGTCGGGGCCACGAAGCGGTCGGCGATGTCGTCGGCGAAGTCGGGGGCGAGCGACGGCAGCGGCGACCACGCACCCATGCCGCCGGTGTTGGGCCCGGTGTCGCCGTCGCCCACCCGCTTGACGTCCTGCGCGGCCGGCAGGCCGAGGGCGCGGGTGCCGTCGCACACCGCGAAGACGGAGACCTCGGGCCCCGACAGGCCCTCCTCGATGACCACGCGGCGGCCGGCGTCGCCGAACGACGTCCCGGCCAGCTTGTCCCGCACGTCGTCGATGGCCTCGGCCAGCGAGGTGGTGACGAGCACGCCCTTGCCGGCGGCCAGGCCGTCGGTCTTGACGACGTAGAGCCCGGGCAGCGTGCGCAGGAACGACACCGCCGGTTCCACCTCGGTGAAGGCGCCGTACCGGGCCGTCGGCAGGCCGGCGGCGAGGGCGAGGTCCTTCATGTGGGCCTTCGAGCCCTCGACGCGCGCGCCGTCGGCGCCCGGTCCGAACACGCGCGTGCCCCGAGCGCGCAGGCGGTCGGCGAGGCCGTCGACCAGCGGTTGCTCCGGGCCCACCACGACGAGGTCGACGGAGCCGTCGGCCACCAGGTCGTCGACGGAGGTGGCGGTGGAGCCCGGGATCCCCGGGTTGCCGGGGGTCACCACCACCTCGGCGCTGCGGCCGAGCACCTCGGCGAGGGCGTGCTCGCGCCCGCCCGAGCCGACGACCACGACCCTCACGGGCTGACCGCCCCGGGGGCGGCGGGCACGGCGCTCACGCCTTCCGGTGCACGAACTGCTCCCGCCCGGGGCCCACGCCCACGAGCCGGACCGGCACGCCGACCTGCTCCTCCAGGAACGCGAGGTAGGCCTCGGCGGCGGGGGGCAGCTCGTGGACCTCGGTGGCGCCGACGAGCGACGTGCCCCAGCCGGGCAGCTCCTCGTACACCGGCACCGCGGCGTGGAGGTCGCTCTGGTGGTACGGCAGGTGCGTGACGCGGGTGCCGTTCACGTCGTAGGCGACGCAGACCTTCACGGTCTCCAGCGTGTCGAGGATGTCGAGCTTGGTGATGGCCAGCTCGGACAGCGAGTTGAGGCGGACCGCCTGGCGGAGCATGACGGCGTCGAACCAGCCGGGCCGGCGGCGGCGACCGGTGACGGTGCCGTACTCCCGGCCGACCTCGACGAAGTGGTCGCCCAGCCGGATCTCCTCGTCCGAGACGCCGTCGCGCGCCTTGCCGCCGATGGCGTCGCCGGAGATCGCCAGCTCCGTGGGGAACGGCCCGGTGCCGACGCGGGTGACGTAGGCCTTGGCCACGCCGATGACGCGGTCGATGTAGCGGGGCCCCACGCCGGCGCCGGTGCAGACGCCGCCGGCCACCGGGTTCGAGGACGTGACGAAGGGGTACGTGCCGTGGTCCAGGTCGAGGAACGTGGCCTGGGCGCCCTCGAAGAGCACGTGCTCGCCGCGCTCGAGCGACTCGTGCACGAGCGACACGGTGTCGGCGATGTGCGGTTCGAGGCGCGGCCGGCACACGTCGAGGTACTCGTCGGCGATCTCGCCGGGGTCCAGCGGGAGCTGGTTGAACACCTTGGCCAGGACCGCGTTCTTCTCCTTGGCCAGGACGTCGAGCTTGGCCCGGAAGATCTTCGGGTCGAGCAGGTCCTGGACCCGCAGGCCGACGCGCGCCGCCTTGTCGGCGTAGGCGGGGCCGATGCCGCGCTTGGTGGTGCCGAGCTTGCGGCTGCCCAGGCGGCGCTCGGTGAGGCGGTCGATCTCCTGGTGGTACGGGAGGATCAGGTGGGCGTTGCCGCTGACCTTGAGGCGGGACGGGTCGACGCCCTTGCGCAGCAGCATGTCCATCTCGGCGATCAGCACCCGCGGGTCGACCACGACCCCGTTGCCGATCACCGGCGTGATGTGGTCGTACAGGATGCCGCTCGGGCACAGCTGGAGGGCGAAGCTCTCGCCGTCCACCACGAGGGTGTGGCCTGCGTTGTGGCCGCCCTGGTAGCGGACGACCAGCTGCATCTCCTTGGCGACGAGGTCGGTGAACGTGCCCTTGCCCTCGTCGCCCCACTGGGTCCCGACCATCACGGTCGCTGGCACGGTCCTCCTCCTCGCAGGTGGTGAGCAGACCGGAGGGCGACACTACCCGGTGGCCGCTCGCCGGCCGGTGGACGATCGGCTGCGAGGAATCCCCCGTTCGGGGGCGGGCGCCGGACGCGCGCTGGTACGGTGCGGAGCGCGGACCCGAAGGGGCGGCCGGTGGGGTCGGGGCCGTGTCGGACGGCGCGAGGTCTCGTGGCCGACCGGACCACGCGCCCAGGAAACCGACGCCCCGACGTCCCTCCAGCACGACAAGGATCCCGTCATGACGATGACCAGCTCACCGCCTCCTCCTCCCCCGGCGGCCGGTGCCGCCGGCGCCGTCGCCGCCCGGGCGGTCGACGCCCGAAAGGTCTACGGCGAGGGCGACACCGTCGTGAACGCCCTGGCCGGCGTCACGGTCGACTTCGCCGCCGCCCAGTTCACGGCGATCATGGGCCCGTCCGGCTCCGGCAAGAGCACGCTCATGCACTGCCTCGCCGGGCTCGACACGCTCACCTCGGGCAGCGTCTGGATCGAGGGCACGAACCTCACCGAGCTCAAGGAGAAGGACCTCACCAAGCTCCGGCGCGACCGCGTGGGCTTCGTGTTCCAGGCCTTCAACCTGATCCCCACGCTCACCGCCGAGGAGAACATCACCCTGCCGCTCTCGCTCGCCGGCAACGACGGCGACCGGGCGTGGTTCGACGAGGTCGTCAGCACGGTGGGCCTGGGCGACCGGCTCAACCACCGGCCCAGCGAGCTCTCCGGCGGCCAGCAGCAGCGCGTCGCGGTGGCCCGGGCCCTCGCCAGCAAGCCGGCGATCATCTTCGCCGACGAGCCCACCGGCAACCTCGACTCCCGGGCCAGCGCCGAGATCCTCGGCTTCATGCGGCGGGCGGTGTCCGACTACGGCCAGACCATCGTGATGGTCACCCACGACCCCGTCGCCGCCTCCTACGCCAACCGCGTGCTCGTCCTGGCCGACGGGAAGCTCGTCCACGAGATGCACGACCCCACCACGGACTCCGTCGTCGACTTCATGAAGACCTTCGGCGACTGACCCCGCGCCCGGCGCCCCTCGCGCCGCTGCGCCGCACCCGCTCGTCCGGGCGTCCCCGCCCACCCGCTCCACCCAGGCCCCAAGTTCCGCACCCCCCGCCGCTCCCGCAGGTCCC
>DATAGR010000728.1:0-5364 GCA_036263575.1 Aquihabitans sp.
CCCAGGTGCCTGCGTGGAACACGCCGTCGGCCAGCGTGTTCGCCTCCAGCCCGGCCACCGTGGTCGTCGGGTGGTCGCCCGTGTCGCTGAGGACGTGGTGCCACTGCAGCACCTGGTGCAGGACGATGCCGTCGACGAACCCACCGAGCCCCACGCCCAGGAGCACCCCGGGGAGCTTCGCCACCGATCGTCCCGTCGTCCGCACCACCGGGGGCTGCCCACCCCACGGCGAGGCAAACGCCGGCGCGCCACGGTCAGCGGAGCCGGCCGCCCTGGTGGTGGAGGGTGCCGTCGACGAGCCGCTGCGCCACCTCCACCAGCTTGGTGTTCAGGCGGCGCGACGCGGCGACCAGGATCTCGAACGCCCGCTCCTCGTCGATGTCCGACCGGGCCATGAGGACGCCCTTCGCCTGGCCGATGAGGTCGCGGCTCCGGAGGGCCTGGGAGAGGTCGTCCTTGTGCAGCGCCGAGGCCAGGGCGGGCGCCGAGTGGGCGACGAGGATCCCGACGAGGGCACCCTGCGCCTCGTCGTCCTCGGTGAACGTGCCGAGCTCCTCGGAGAAGAGGTTGAGCGCACCGATGAGGACGCGGCCGCTGCGCAGGGGCGTGGCCAGCGAGCTGCGGACGCCGGCCTCCTCCACCGCACGGGGCCCGTAGACCGGCCACCGCTCGTCGAGGGCGAGGTCGTCGGCAACGAACACCGACCCCTCGCGGATGGCGTCGAGGCACGGGCCCTGCTGGGCCTCGGTCTGGGCCTGGTCGAGCATCGGGCCGATCTCGTCGTTGCTCGAGGCGCTGATCAGCTGCTTGCCCCTCGTGTAGCTCAGGGATGCGTGCTCGCAGCCGTCGATCGCCTCCACGGCGGTGGCGACGATGAGGCCCATCGTGTCGTCGACCGCGTCCACCTCGTGGAGGCGGCGGGCGAAGTCAGCGAAGTAGTGGGCGAGATCGTCCACGTGGGGTCCTCCTCCCGACGGTCGAGGTCGGCTCACGGTAGCAACCGGTCCACTCGCGGCCGGCAGCCGCAGCGGGCCTGCTGGCACGCCGCGCCACGCTCAGCTGACCTCCCCGTGCGCACCCAGCAGGGCGTCGACGACCTCCCGGGCGAGGTAGCCGAGCGGGCCGTGGGCGGCGCCGCAGCGGCGGCCGGCGGTGGCGTGGACGTGGACCGCCCACAACGTGGCGTCGAGCGGACTCGCGCCACGCGCCAGGTAGCCCGCCAGCAGGCCGGCGAGGACGTCGCCGGACCCGGAGGTCGCCAGCCCGATGGGGCCGGAGCGCTCGACGTGGACCGCTACCTCCGGGCCCCCGATCAACGTCGTCGACCCCCGCAGGGCGACGGTGCAGCCCAACCGGCCCACCAGCGCCTCGAGGGCCGCCTCGGGATCGGACTCGACGTCGTCGGGCGACCCGCCGAGCACCGACGCCGCCTCGCCCGGGTTCGGGATCGCCACGGTGCGGGCGGCCAGCGGTCCCAGCCGGTCGGGCGCCTCGCCGAGCCGGTCGAGCGCCCGGGCGTCGACCACGAGTCGCCCGTCGGTTTCGGCCAGGGCCTCGATGGCGGCGGCGAGGAGGACCTCGGCGTCGTCGGTCTCGCAGACGCCTGACCCGACCAGCACCGCCTCGGCCTCCGCCATGGCCTCGAGCAGCGCGTCGCCGGGTGTCGCCAGGCCACCACCATCACCGAGGGCGAGGCCGAGCACCCGTGCCTCGGGCACCGCCACGGCCAGGATCGGGGCGACCGGCGCGGCGACGGCGAGCTGGAGGCGGCCCGCCCCGGCTCGCAGCGCCGCGGTCCCGGCGAGCAGCAGGGCGCCCGGCGTCTCGACGTCGCCGCCGACGGCCAGGACCGTGCCGCGATCGTGCTTGCTGGTGGCGCCCTCCGCCGACGGCAGCGGGTGCTCGGCGAGGACGGCGGGGGTCAGGGTGCGAGGTTCGGTCACGCCGTGCCACCCGGCGCGGGGTCCGGCTCGGCCGTCACGGTCGTGTCGGCCTCCTCGAGGGCGACGGCCTCGTTGAAGCGGCGCAGGCGCATCCCGCCGTTGCGACCGAGGGAGGGGTCGTGGACGTAGGTCGTCAACGAGCAGTTGGTCAGCTCCTCCGCCCGAGATGCGGCGAGCACCTGGTGCTCGTCGAGGTGCTCCAGGACGTAGCGGAACATGAAGATGACCACCTGGTGGGCCACGACGAACAGGCGCTCGCCCTCGTGCTCGCGCGTGGCGCTGTCGAGTGCGCTGCGGACCCGCAGGCCCACGTCGCACCAGCTCTCGCCGCCGGGGGGCCGGTGGTAGAACTTCCCGAGCCGGGCCCGGGCCTCCGCCTCCTCGGGGTGGCGGGCGGCGATGCCGGCGTGGGTCAGTCGATCCAGGATGCCGAACTCGCGCTCCCGCAGCCGCTCGTCGACCACCAGCTCCAGGTCCAGCCCGCCCGCCTCGATCGCCAGCTCGGCGGTGCGCACGGCGCGGCGGTAGGGCGACGCCAGGGCGACGGTCGGCCGCTCGTCGCCCAGGTCGCCGAGCCAGGTGCCGAGCGCCTTCGCCTGCCGCTCCCCCAGCTCGGACAGGTCGACGTCGGTGTCGCGCTCCTGGATGTCGATGACCTCGAGGCCCTCGGCCTCGGCCAGGTCGCGTGCCACGTTGCCGGCGCTCTCGCCGTGTCGGGCCAGCAGCAGCGAGCGGGGCCAGCTCCCCCGCCGCCCGTCGCTCACGACACCCGCCC
Organism: Aquihabitans sp.; assembly: GCA_036263575.1. Classification (GTDB taxonomy): domain Bacteria; phylum Actinomycetota; class Acidimicrobiia; order Acidimicrobiales; family Iamiaceae; genus Aquihabitans. The sequence continues at coordinate 2,719 of DATAGR010000728.1, forward strand.
GTTGCATCCGCCCGCTCGCGGCACCCGTTGCCCAGCCATCTCGGCCACGTACCCCCTCGCCGCCGTCGTTGCCACCGCTCCTCTCCGATCGGGTGATCCCGCACGACCGGGGGTAGGGCGTTCGCCATGGCTGCACGGGAGCAAGACGGCGTCGTCGAGGTCGCCGAGATGTTCGGCGAGGTCGCACGGGTGCTCGCCGCCGACGACGACGAGCACACGACGCTCGACCGGATCGTCCACCTCGCGGTGGAGAACCTCGAGTCGTGCGAGTACGCCGGCATCTCGCTGGTGGAAGGTCGCGACATCACGTCGCCGGCGTCCAGCAACGAGATCCCGAAGGTCGTCGACCGCCTCCAGTCGGAGTCGGCGAGGGCCCCTGCCTCGATGCCATCACCGAGGAGGACGTCTTCCGGACCGGCGACCTGACCACGGAGGACCGGTGGCCGCAGTTCTCGACCCGCGCCCACGACGAGACGGGGATCACGAGCATCCTCTCGGTGCGGCTCTTCATCGAGGAGGACACCCTGGGCGCGTTGAACCTGTACTCGACCGAGGAGGACGCGTTCGACGACACCGACGTGTCCCTGGCCTCCGTCTTCGCCGTGCACGCCGCGGTGGCCATGTCCTCGGCGAAGCGCGAGCACGACCTGGAGGCCAAGGCCGACACGCGGGACCTGATCGGGCGGGCCAAGGGGATCCTGATGGCCCGTGAGCACGTCACCGACGAGCGGGCGTTCGACCTCCTCCGCCAGGCGTCGCAGCGCCTGAACGTGAAGGTCGTCGACATCGCCGACGAGGTCACCCATACGGGCACCATCCCGGAGTCGTAGGACCGCCAGAGGATCAGGGTCCCATCCGCGGCACCGCCGCGGGCGAGCGATCGCCGCGCAGCTCCTAGTACCGGGCTGCGCGGAAGCGGGGGCGGCGTCGGTGCACCGACGTCGCCGCCGCGCGCCCGCTCGGTCGGTCGGTCGGAGCCGCTTCGGACCGACCTCCCAGCGCTCGCTGCGCCGAACCGGAGGCTGCTGCGCTTGGCTGTGCCCATGACCGAACGTCTCGAACCGACGGCCCCCGCCCCCCACGGCGTCCCCGCCCACGACGGGCCTGGCCCCGCCGGCCCGGAGGACGGGCCTCGCCGCCCCGACCGGCGGCGCGCCCTCGGCCTCCTCGCCGCAGGCGCCGGCCTGGTGGCCCTGGCCGCGTGCGGCTCGTCCGGCGACGGCGAGGCGGCGACCTCGACCACCGCCGCAGCCGGCGACGGCGCCGCCTCCACCAGCAGCGCCGGTGGGGAGGCCACGTCGGGCACCATCCCCGACGAGACGGCCGGTCCATACCCGGCAGACGGCACCGACCGCCTCGACCTCCTTGCCGAGGACGGCGTGGTCCGTCGCGACATCCGGCGCAGCTTCGGCGGCGCCTCCGGCGTGGCCGAGGGCGTGCCGCTGACCATCGAGCTCACGCTCCTCGACGTCGCCGCCGGCGGGACGCCGCTGGCAGGCGCTGCGGTCCACCTCTGGCACTGCGATCGCGACGGCTGGTACTCGATGTACTCGGAGCCCGTGGTCGCCGAGAACTACCTCCGTGGGGTGCAGGCGAGCGCGAACGACGGCACGCTCACGTTCGTGACCACCTTCCCCGGCGCGTACGACGACCGCTGGCCGCACATCCACTTCGCGGTCTACGAGAGCGTCGAGGCGGCGACGGGCGGCGGCCGCAAGCTCAAGACGTCGCAGCTCGCGCTCCCGGAGGACGCGTGCGCCGACGTGTACGCCACCGATGGCTACGAGCGGTCGGCGACCAACATCGCCCGGTCGTCGCTCGACGGCGACTTCGTGTTCAGCGACGGCTACGCCAGCCAGCTGCCGACCACATCCGGCTCGATCGACGACGCCTTGACGATGCGGCTCAACGTCGGGGTGTGACGCCTTCCGCCTCGGCGTTGACCTCGGCGACCAGGTCGAGGAGGCGGCCGAGGTGCTCGAGCGGTCGGTCGATCCCCTCGGCGACCTGGCCGTCACCCGGGAGACCGACCCGCAACGTCGTGATGCCGGCGTCGCGGTGGAGGCGCAGGCGGGCCCGCACGTCGTCGTCCGTGCCGATGAGGTTCGTGCCGAGCCCGATGGCCGTCGGCACGCGGGCTCGTGCGGCGTCCTGGTCACCCGCCAGCCAGAGCCGCTGCACCTCGCGGACGTCCTCGCCGAACCCCTGGCGCTCGAAGGCGTCGACGTAGAAGTTGGTGGAGGCGGAGCCCATGGCGCCGAACGTGAACGCGTAGCCCTCGGCGTGGCGGCGACCCGCCTCCTCGACGTCGTCGGTGAACTCGAGGCCCGCCGCCACCACGAGCTCGATGTCGCCGAAGGGGCGGCCGGCGGCGGCGGCCCCGGCCCGGATCGGGTCGAGGAACACCTCGGGGTGCTCGGGGAAGAAGGAGTTGCCGATCCACCCGTCGGCCAGCTCGCCGGTCAGCCGCAGGTTGGCCGGGCCTAGGGCGGCGACGTGGATCGGGATGTCCATCGGTGGGACGAGCGAGCGGATGCTGCGCCCCTCGCCCCCGGGGAGGGGGAGCTGGTGGACCTCGCCGTCGTAGGCGAGGCGCTCGCCGGACGTGATGGCCCGGAGGATCTCGATCGTCTCCCGGGTGCGCCG
>DATAGR010000729.1:0-2839 GCA_036263575.1 Aquihabitans sp.
CGAGCGACGAGCTGCTGAGGGTGGTGTTCCGCACCCTCGGGAACGTCTCGCGGAACGCGCGGTCGACCGCGGCGCTGCGGTCGGCCAGCACGACCGCCACACCGGCACCGGTGCTGGCATCGGCCCGCGCCTGGCGGCGCACGGTCTCGCCGGCCTCCCAGAGCCGTTCGCCGATCCTGCCGGCGAAGGCGAGCAGGAAGGCGTGGCGGAACCGCCGCGGCGTGTCGTACGGCGGCACCGGCGCGGCGAGCATCGACCGGACGGCGTGGAGGGAGAGGGCGCTGAACAGCGAGCGGACGTTGGCGAGGTCGGACTCGTGGCCCACGACCACGCACCGCTGGGCGCCGTCGCCGGCGCGACCCATGACCACCCGGCAGTCGTTGGCCCGGCCGACGCTGCCGAGGAGGGACGCCTTGGCGGTGGCGTAGGGCGCCGCCACCACGATGACGTCGGACACCACCCGGTCCGACGCGGCCCGCCCGGCGGCCGAGAGGGTCGCCTCGTCGATGGCGTGGCGCACCATCAGCTCCTGGGCCTTGGCCAGCAGCGCCTCGGCCTCCTCCGGGAACTCGGCCGCCGTGGACTCCGCCTTGGTGAGCAGGGCCTGGATCCGGTTGGCCCAGGTCTGGTCGGCGGTCGGCTGGTCGGGGCTCGTGTCGGTCATCGGTACCTCCGTGCGTCGTCGCCCGCGTCCACGTCGCCCATCTTCCCAGCGGGGTCCGACAACCAACGGCGATGCGCCCCGGTCACAGCTGCATGGCGATCGTCAGCAGCAGGCTGGCGAAGATGGCCAGCACGGCCAGCAGCACGAACCCCTTGGCCAGCGCCATGCGCCGGTCCGAGAACCAGTCGAGCACGCGGTCGTAGGCCCCGTAGCGGGGGGCCACGGCTCAGCCCGCCCCGACCGGGCGGCGCATCACCACGCGCGTCGCCGGATCGAGGCCGTCGGCGGCCTCGTGGGCCCGCACGGCCAGCAGCGCCGGTGACAGCGCCGCCTCGTCCACCACGACGAACCCGAGGCGCTCGTAGTACGGCCGGTTCCACGGCACGTCGCTAAACGTGCAGAGGGTGAGCGACCGCCCGCCGAGGCCGGCAGCCCAGCGGTCGGCGGCGGCCACCAGCGCGGCGCCGAGGCCTCGGCGGCCGTGGGCCGGGTCGACCGACAGCTGCTCGAGGTGGTGCTCGCCGTCGAGGTCGACCACGAGCGCGTACCCGACCGGCTCGCCGTCGGCCTCGGCGACCCAGAGGCGGCCGTCGATCGCGGCCGCCTCGAGCGTGGCCGGGTCCTGGCCCTCGTCGGCGGCGATGTCGTCCATGCCGACGTCGCGGAACAGCGCGCCGGCGGCGAGCTCGATGGCCGTGAGGCGCGCCACGTCGGCGGCGACCGCCGGCCGGACGAGGTAGCCGTCGGGGAGGGCGCCGGCCGCGGCCGGACGGCTCGGGTCCAGGGGTTCGACGGGCAACGGGTCCCCCTCAGCTGCGAGGGACGTCCTTCCACGGGATCGCCTTGTCGACGCGCGGCTCGCCGGGCAGGCCGAGGATCCGCTCGCCGAGGATGTTCCGCTGGATCGACGACGTGCCGCCCTCGATCGAGTTGGCCTGCGACCGGAGGAACATCTTGCGGCTCGAGCCCGGCGCCCCGGTGAGGCCGAGGTTCTCCGGGCGGATCATGGCGTAGTCGTAGTCGACCATGGCGGCCGGCCCGAGCAGGTCGACGCAGAGCTCGTAGATGTCCTGGTTGATCTCGGCGAACATGAGCTTGGCGATCGAGCCCTCGGGACCGGGGTTCCCGGCCTTGCGGTTCTGCGAGCCCCGGATGTTGGTGAGGCGCAGCGCCTCGGCGCGGATCCACAGCTGGACCAGGCGGTCGCGGGTGGCCGCCGATTTGTGGACGTTCGGCTCCTCGTTCCAGATGCGCACGGCCTCGGCGATCGAACCGGAGCCCCGGGGCGGCGCCCCGCCACCGCCGCCGATCGTGGTGCGCTCGTTGGACAGGGTGGTCATGGCCACGCGCCAGCCCTCGCCCACCTCGCCGATGCGGTCGCTGTCGGGCACGCGCACCTCGGTCATGTAGACCTCGTTGAACTCGGCCTCGCCGGTGATCTGGCGCAGCGGCCGCACCTCGACGCCGGGCGCGTGCATGTCGAGCGCGAAGTACGTGAGGCCCTTGTGCTTGGGCTGGTCCGGGTCGGTGCGGGCCACGAGCATGCCGCGGTTGGCGAGGTGGGCCAGCGTGTTCCACACCTTCTGGCCGGTCACGACCCACTCGTCGCCGTCGCGCACGGCCTTGCAGGACAGCCCGGCGAGGTCGGAGCCGGCGCCGGGCTCGCTGAAGAGCTGGCACCACGAGTCCTCGCCGGTGAACATGCGGCGGAGGAGCCGGGTGCGGAGGGCGTCGTCGCCGTGGGTCACCACGGTCGGGCCGGCCATGGTGAGGCCGAAGAAGTGCTGGGCCCCCGCCGTCTTGGCGCCGGCCTGGCGCAGCGCGGCGTCGATGTCCTTCTGGTGGTTCGGCGCCAGCCCCAGCCCGCCCCAGCCGTCGGGGAAGTGGACCCACGCCAGGCCGAGGTCGTACTGGTGGCCCCGGAGCTCGACGTCGTCGGTGGTCCGCGGGTCGTGCTCGTCGAGGAGGCGGGTGACCCGCTCCTTCACCAGCTGGGCGGGATCGTCGGTCATGGGGGGCCTCCGTGCGACAGGTGGGGACGCCGCGGCGGTGGTCGCAGTGGCCACGGGCGTCGTCGCCGCGACCGTACCCAACGACCGGAGGTGCCGCCCAGCGGGGCGGGCGGTGCGGCACCGTCCGGAGCGGCCCGGTGTCGTCGCTAGGTTGCGGCGATGG
>DATAGR010000730.1:0-1712 GCA_036263575.1 Aquihabitans sp.
CGGCGAGCGCCTCCAGCGACGCGACGACCCGGTCCTCGCCGAAGAGGTCGTGGCCCCGGCGGGCCTCGGTGACCCCGTCGGTGTAGAGCACGATGGCGTCTCCCGGCTCGAGCTCGAGCTCGACCTCGACGAGCGTGGGCGCCGCCACCACGCCGAGCAGCAGGCCGCCGCACTCGATGAGCTCGGCCCGGCCGTCGGCGCGCAGCACGGCCGGGCGCGGGTGGCCGGCGCTCGACGCCGTGACCCGCACCGGCGCCTCGACCCGGTCGCCGACCTGCACCCGCAGGTAGGCGGCCGTGCAGAAGCGGTCGTCGTCGATCTGGTCCAGGACGGCGTCGTTGGTGAGGGCGAGCACGCGGCTCGGCGCCTGCTCGCGCACGACCGCCGTCCGGACGCTGTGGCGCACCAGCCCGGTGAGGGCGGCGGCGTCGGGTCCCCTGCCGCACACGTCGCCGACGACCACGCCCCACGCCCGCTTCCCGACCTCCATGACGTCGTAGAAGTCGCCGCCGATCTCGATGTCGCCCTCGGCCACCCGGTAGCGCGCCGCCAGCCCGAGGCGGTCGATCTGCGGCAGCGCCGGGGGCAGCAGCGCCGCCTGCAGCGAGCGGGCCACCCGGTTGCGCGACTCGAAGAGGCGCCCGTTGTCGAGGGCCAGCGCGGCCCGGGCCGCGAGCTCCTCGACGAAGGTCAGGTGGTCCTCGCCGTAGTGGCGCCCGGGCCGGTTGATGACGACGGTGACCACGCCCATCACCCGGTCCCTGGCCACGAGGGGCGCCACGATCGAGGATCGCAGCCCGAAGCGCTCGATCAGCGCGAGGTGGTCGTCGTCGGACGCCGCAGCACGGAGCCGCTCGGGCGTGATCAGCGGCTGGAACGCGCTGGTCGCGGTGCGGGCGACCTCCAGCTCGCTCCAGAGGCCGCCGACCCCGCCGAGCGCGGCCCGGCGGCGACGCAGCTCGCGCATGTCGGCCAGCGTGGGGTCGTCGACGGCGGCGGCGGCGGCCTCCACCAGGGCGCCCTCGTCGTCGAAGAGGTCGACCACGCACCCGTCCGCCAGCCGGGGCACGCAGAACTCGGGGAGGGACGCCACGATCACCGCCGGGTCGAGGCTGGCGCTGAACCGTGCGCTGGCCTCGGCGAGCATCCCGAGGCGCTCCCGGGCCTGCTCGGCCTCGGCCCTGGCGCGCTGCTCGCGCTCGAGGAGCGCCTCGCGCAGCTCGTCGACCTGGCGGCGGTCGGTGATGTCGGAGACGACGCCCACCAGCCGGTCGGGGTTGCCCGGCGCGTCGACGAGCCGGCCCCACGACTCGACCCATCGCACGTCTCCGGTGTCCGCCCGCACGATGCGGTACACGTCGTGGTGCTCGCCGGTGGTCTGCAGCACCTCGAAGACCTTGCCCCGCACGGCGAGCCGGTCCTCGGGGTGGACCCGCTCGAGGAACGCCTCGCCGGTGCCGGCGAAGGCGCCGTCGGCCATGCCGTGGATCCGGTGGGCGGACGCGGAAAGGACCATGCGGTCCTCGGCGACGTCCCACGACCAGGCGCCGAGCCCGCCGGCCGCCAGCGAGAGGTCGAGCGTCGCCGAGCTGTCGCGCAGCTGGTGCTCGACGCCCTGGCGGGCGATGGCGAGGCCCACGGTGTTCGCCATCGACTGCACGTAGTGGACGTCGTCGTCGGTCCAGGTCCGGGCGACGTCGCTGTACACGGCG
>DATAGR010000731.1:0-3459 GCA_036263575.1 Aquihabitans sp.
CGCCGCCGTGGGTGACGGCGAGGACGTCGCCGTCGGGCACCAGGCGCCCGATGGCGAGGAGCGCGACCTGGACCCGCTCCCACAGGTCGGCGTCGGCCTCCCAGCCCTCGGGCCACCGGGGGTGCCCGTCGGGCCCGGGGCGGAAACCGGCCGGGTCGTCGGCCAGCAGGCCGGGGTACGTGGCGTGGATCTCGGGGCGGGTCAGGCCCGAGAGCGGCCCGGCGTCGCGCTCGCGCAGCCTCGGCTCGGTGGCCACGTGGTCGACCCCCAGCACCCGGGCCATGACCGCACCGGTGTCGGTCGCCCGCTCGAGGTCGGAGGTGACGATCGCGTCGATCGTGCCGATGGCCCGGCACGCGTCGACGGCCTGCTGGCGGCCCCGGTCGGTGAGCGGCGGATCGGCCTGGCCCTGCCACCGCCCGTCGGCGTTCCAGACGGACTCGCCGTGTCGGACGAGGAGGATGCGGGTCATGGGGTGCAGACCGTACCCGGCCCCCCTGACGGTCCCTGGGGACGGGGTCCGGCTGGGGTCGTCCGGACGTCCCCGGTAGCATCTCGCACCGTCATGGTCGTCCTCCGGCTCTTCGCCGCTGCCCGCTCCGCCGCCGGTACGGCCCGGGACACCGTCGCGGGCAGCACCGTGGGCGAGGTGCTCGACGCCGCCGTCGAGCGCTACGGCCGCGAGTTCGAGGCGGTCCTCCCGACGTGCGCCGTCTGGGTCGACGGCCGACCCGCCACCCGCGAGACGCCGGTCCCCGAGGGCGCCGAGGTCGGCGTGCTGCCGCCCGTCTCCGGCGGCGCCTCGTGACGCCGGACGCCGGCCGCCCCGGTCCCCGCCGGCCGCCCCGCCCCACGCCGGGCGGCGACGCGCCGCCCCCGGCCGCGCCCCGGGCGCGCCGTGCGGCGGGCGGGCGAGCGCGCACCGCGCGCCCGACGCCGGCCGACCGCACCGCACCGGCCGACCGAACCACGCCCGCTCGGCCGGCGCCCGGCGGGCCACCGCCCACCGCCCCGCGGCGCCGTCGCATCCCGGACGCGCCGGGCCCACGGCCCGAGCGCCCCGCTCGGCCGGTCCCCCGTCCCCGGCCGGCGGCCACCTCCAGCGTCACGTTCCGCCGGACGGACACCGGCTCGGTCGTCGCCGTGCCGGCCGACGCCGCACCGCCCGCCCGCCCGCCGGCCGGCGCACCGCCCACCGCCGCACCGCCCACCACCGACCCGCGGCCCCCGACCGCAGCGCCGTCGGCCGATCGGGCGCCGCAGCGCGACCGACCCGACCGCGCCGACGAGCCCGCCGTCGTCCTGCCGCCGCCCCCGTCGCCCCGGAGCGCCTTCCGCCAGCGCTACGGCGTCGTCCACGACACGCAGGGGCCTCGGATCCGACTGGCCATCCTCTGGTTGCTCGCGGTCGTGGCGTCGCTGGCGTTCGCCCCGCTCCGCCCCTACGGGCTGGCGGTCCTCTACGCCGTCGTGGCCGGCGCCGCCGCCCTGCAGGTGGTCGACGCCTGGCACCAGGTCCGCACCGGTGCCGACCGCTGGGTCGCGGCGCTCGGCGCGTCGAGCCTGCCGGTCCTGGCCACCGAGGGGGTCCGGCCGCTCGGCGTGGCCCTGCTGCTGCTGGTAGCCGCCGCGATCGTGGCGGCCGCGCAGTCGGGCGACCGGGACATGTCCCTGCTCGACGCCGCCGGCCACACCGTGCTCTCGGCCGGGCTGTGCGGCGGCGCCGCCGCCTCGCTCGTGCTGCTCGCCGACTACGAGATCGGCGCCGTCATCATCCTGCTGATCTACCTGATGGTCTACGACGCCAGCGACTACGTGGTGGGATCGGGCGCCACCAACGGGGTCGAGGGCCCCGTCGCCGGCGCGCTGTTCATCGCCGCGGTGACCATGGTCCTCGCGGTCACCGAGGTCCCGCCGTTCCGCGGCGTCGACGTCTGGAGCTTCGCGGGCCTGGCCGCCGTCGCCTGCCCGGCCGGCCAGCTGCTCGCGTCGGCGATGCTGCCCCGCGCCGACGCCCGGGCCCCGGCGCTGCGGCGCCTCGACTCGGCGCTCATCGTGGCGCCGGCGTGGGCCGGCCTCATCGGCCTCTACCTCCAACAGGCCGCGAGCTGAGCGCACCCGCCCGATCCCCGCCCGGCGCGGGCGTACAGTGCCGGCGGGCCGCGCACCCGGCCGGCCCACCCCCGGAGGGAACGCATGGACCAGGAGCTCGAGCAGATCCTCGCCGAGGGGTACCTCAGCGGGCTGCCCGAGCGGCCCGTGCCCGAGCTGCGGCGCCTCCGGGCCGAGTGCCAGTCGGTGGAGACGCAGCTGTCGTACCTCCGGCGGCTCGTGCAGGGCCGCCACGACATCGTCACCGCCGAGCAGGCGCGGCGGCTCCGCGGCGGCGACCCGGACGACGTCCACGGCCTCGTCGAGCAGCTCCCGGAGATCCTGTCGGACCGCATCCGCGCCCCCGGCCCCGGGCGCCTGCCCTCGAGCATCGAACCGCCGGAGCCGTCCGGTCGCCTGGTCGACCGGCTCGGGTCCATCAACGAGGCCGTGCCGCTGGACGCCCCGGACGCGCTCGGCGACGACGACCTCGCGGCGGCAGCCGGGCAGCTGGCCGATCTCGAGGGCGAGGTGTCGGCGCTGCGGCGGGCCATGTTCGACCGCATCGACGCCATCGAGGTCGAGCTCACCCGCCGCTACGCCGACGGGGAGGCCCACGTGGAGGACCTCCTCTCGCCGCACGGCGACTGACCTCCCGCACGCCCATCGGCCACCTCGGCAGCGCGCTCGCGATCGTGCCCGTCGCGCTCGCGCCGGTTGTGGTCGGGTGGGCGTGGTGCCGTACCGTTGGCGCATGGCAGAGCTCGAGACCCGCTGGCGCGACCTGGGCGAGTTCATCCGCGAGCAGCGCCGGGTGGGGCACCTCTCGCTGCGCAAGCTCTCCGAGATGGCCGGCATCTCGAACCCGTACCTGAGCCAGATCGAGCGGGGACTTCGCAAGCCGTCGGCGGAGATCCTGCAGCAGATCGCCCGCGCCCTCGAGATCAGCTCGGAGACGCTCTACGTCCGGGCCGGCATCCTCGAGGAGCACCCGAACGAGACCGACCTCGTCACCGAGATCCGCCGCGACCCGTGGCTGGCCGAGGAGCAGAAGCGGACCCTCGTGCAGATCTACGAGTCCTTCCGCGCCGAGCGCCGCGCCGCCGGCTACGGGCCCGAGGCGGAGGCCGCCGCGGAGGGCGCTGCTGACCTGGGGCCGGATCGTCCCGCCGACCCGGAGGTCGCCGGCGCCGCCGCGGGCGGGGGAGATCCCGAGGATCAGGAATCCGAGGCGCTCGCCGGGCGTTCGTAGACCCGTGGCCGAGCTCGCCGTCCTGTCCCTGCACTCGTCGCCGTTGGCCCAACCCGGCACGGGCGACAGCGGCGGCATGAACGTCTACGTGCGTGAGCTCGCCGCCTCGCTCGCCC
>DATAGR010000732.1:0-3400 GCA_036263575.1 Aquihabitans sp.
CTCTCGCTGGCGGTGACCGACGGTCGCGGCGTCGGCACCTGGCTCGCCGGTGCCGCCCTGTCGGCCGGCGCGGTGGCCTGGGCCTCGGCGTCGTGGGTACAGGCCCGCTTCATCGACCGCGTCGGGCCCCGCCGCCTCGTCACGATCGGCTTCTCGGTGCTGGTCGGGTCCATCGCGCTCATGCTCGGCGTCGCCCTCGGCCTGCCGGTGGGCCTGGCCGTCGTGTCGTGGGCGGCGGCCGGCGCCGGCATGGGCCTGTCGTACTCGCCGTTGTCGGTGACCGTCCTGGCCGCGGCGACGCCGGGCGAGGAGGGTCGGGCCAGCGCGGCGCTGCAGCTCTCCGACACCCTCGGCGTGGCCGTCGGCACCGGCATCGGCGGCGCCATCGTCGCCCTCGGCGACGGGCGCGGGTGGGCGGTGTCGTCGAGCACCGCCATCGTCTTCGGGGTGTCGGTCGCCGTCACCGCGCTCGGCCTCGGCGCGGCCCGTCGCCTCCCGCGTCGGGTGCCGGCCGGGCAGGCGGCCGCCGAGCGCGCCGGCCCGGTCGAGGCGGCGCCGGCGCCGGCCTGAGCGGTCAGGCGTCGGCGGTGAACTGGTCGCGCAGGTCGCGCTTGAGGATCTTGCCGGCGGGGTTGCGGGGCAGCGCCTCGGCGAAGGTCATGACCTTGGTCGGCACCTTGAACGGCGCGATGCGCTCCTTGAGGAACGCCGTCAGCTCGTCGGGGTCGATCTCCTGGCCGGCGCGGGGGACGATCGCCGCCGCCACCTCCTCGCCCAGGCGCTCGTGGGGCACGCCGAACACGGCGGCCTCGTAGACGGCCGGGTGCTCGTAGATCGCCGCCTCGACCTCAGCGCTGTAGACGTTCTCGCCGCCGCGCAGGATCATGTCCTTGGCCCGGTCCTCGATGTAGACGAAGCCCTCCTCGTCGACGCGGCCGAGGTCGCCGGTGCGGAGCCAGCCGTCGACGAACGTCTCGGCCGTGGCCTCGGGCTTGTTCCAGTAGCCGCGGATGAGGTTGGGGCCCTTCATCCAGATCTCGCCGCGCTCGCCCACGGGCACCGGGTTGCCGTCGGGATCGCGGATGTCGATCTTCAGGATCGGTGTGGCCCGGCCCGTGCTGGTGGGGTGGGTCGTGTAGTCGGTGCCGCTGTTGCCGGGGCCGTAGGCGTTGGTCTCGGTCATGCCGTAGCCGATGTTGGGCTTGGCCGCCTTGAAGCTCGTGGCGACGCGGTTGACGAGCTGGGGGGGCGCCGGTGCGCCGCCGCCGCCGACCGACGCCAGCGTCGAGGTGTCGTACCTGTCGAAGTCCGGGTGCTCGAGGAGGTCCCAGCTCTGGGTGGGGACCCCGACGAAGTTCGTGACCTTCTCGCGCTCGATGAGCTGCAGCGCGCGCCCCGGGTCCCACTTGTGCATGATCACCAGCTTCAGGCCCGAGGCCAGCGAGCCGAGCAGCACCGGCACGTTGCCCGTCACGTGGAACAGCGGGACGATGAGGATGAAGACGGGTGATCCGGTGCGGCCGGCGCCCTCGTCGGGGCGGCGGAGGCCGTCGAGCGTGGCCTTGCAGCTGAAGCCCATGAGGGCCTGGATGATCGCCCGGTGGGTCGACACCGCGCCCTTGGGCCGCCCGGTCGTGCCCGACGTGTAGAGGATGGTCGCGTCGTCGTCGGGGTCGATGTCGACCCGCTCGAAGGTGGCGCCCGGCTCGACGACCTCCTCCCAGCGGTCCACGCCCTCGGCGGACCCGTCGAGGCGCACGCCGATGGTGGCGATGCCGAGCCGCGCCGCGCTCTCGCGCGTGCGCTCGACGCGCTCGGCGTCGGCCACCAGCACCTTGGTGCCGGAGTCCTCGAGCCCGTAGTCGAGCTCGTCGGGGGTCCACCACGCGTTCATGGACACCACGACGGCGCCGATCGACAGCGCCCCCAGGTACGTGATGATCCACTCGGGGTAGTTCCGCATGGCGATGGCCACGCGGTCGCCCTTGGCCACGCCGTAGCGCGACTGCAGCGCGGCGGCCAGGCCGTCGGCGGCGGCGTACACGTCGTCGTAGGTGTAGCTCTCGTCCTCGTAGACGAGGAACGTGGTGGCGCCGTAGCCCCGGGTCAGGTCGAAGAGGTCCCGCATGGTGGGCGGGACGGTCTTGAAGGCCGTGTAGGTGACCCCTCGGACCTCGATCTCCTCGGTCTCGAACCGCTCGCCGGGAGCGGTGATCTGGGCGGCGGCTTCGTCGTAGCTGAGCGTCACGACCGGAGCCAACCGCGTCCTGACCCCACGGTCAAGCGGCGCGGCGGCGGATCACCCCTCAGCGCCGCTTGTGCTTGAGGATCTCCTTGCCGACCTTGCCCCACTGCCGGGCCGCCTTGCGGTAGGCGGCCGGGTCGGCGCGCAGGGCGGAGGAGGCGGCCTCGGCCTCCAGGGCGCGCCAGTTGGCCAGCCGGTCCGCGTCGAGCGTCCCGTCGGCCACGGCCGCCTGCACCGCGCACCCGGGCTCGGACTCGTGGGCGCAGTCGCGGAAGCGGCACCGATCGGCCAGCTCCTCGATGTCGGGGAACGTCTCGGCCACGGCGTCGCCGTCGGTGAAGATGCCGACCTCGCGGATGCCCGGGGTGTCCACCAGGACGCCGCCGCCGTCGAGCAGGTGCAGCTCCCGCGAGGTGGTCGTGTGCCGGCCCTTGGCGTCGCCGGCGCGCACGTCGCCCTCGGCGGCCACGTCGCCGGCCACGAGCGCGTTCACCAGCGTCGACTTGCCGGCGCCGGACTCGCCGATGAGCGCGACCGTGCGGGGCCCGATGCGGGCGAGGAGGTCGTCGACGCCCCAACCGCCCTTGGCCGACAGGGTGACGACCTCGAGGTCGGGGTCGACCTCGGCCACGGTCAGCTCGGCCATCGCCGGGACCTCGGGGCCGACCTTGTCGGCCTTGGTGAGGACCACGAGTGACTCGGCGCCGGCGTCGTTGGCGAGGGTCATGGTCCGCTGGATGCGGCCCAGGCGCACCGGCCGGTCCAGGCCGCACACGATCAGCACGACGTCGACGTTCGCGACGAGCGGCTGCTCGCCCTCGCCGCCGGCGGCGCGTCGGCGCAGCAGCGAGTCGCGGGGCAGGGTGGCCTGCGGGGTCCGGCGGTCGTCGAGCACCACCCAGTCGCCGACCACGGGGGCCGGCGTGACCGGCGGGCCGAACATGGCCCGCTCCGAGCCCGACGCCAGCGCGACCACCAGGCCGGCGCCGTCGTGGCGCACCACCCGGCCCGGTTCGGGGTGGTCGACCTCGGCGGCCTCGGGCGACGCCAGGTAGGTGGCGAGGCGGTCGGCCCAGCGCGCGTCCCAGCCGTACGCGGACAGGACGTCGTCGTTCGGGGGCACCGGTGGACGAGGGTACCGGCGCCGTCGCGGCG
>DATAGR010000733.1:0-3185 GCA_036263575.1 Aquihabitans sp.
CCACCTCACCGGCGGGCGCTTCATGCTGGGCCTGGGCGCCTCCGGGCCCCAGGTCGTGGAGGGCTGGTACGGCCAGCCCTATCCCAAGCCGTTGGCCCGGACCCGTGAGTACATCGAGATCATCCGCCGGGTGCTCGCCCGTGAGGAGCCGGTGGACTTCCAGGGCGAGCACTACCAGGTGCCCAACCTCGGGCCCGGCACGATGGGGCTGGGGAAGCCGATCAAGTCGATCACCCACCCGCGCCGCGCCGACCTGCCGATCCTCCTCGGCGCCGAGGGCCCGAAGAACGTCGCCCTCGCCGGCGAGATCGCCGACGGCTGGCTGCCGATCTTCCTGTCGCCCGAGCTCGACCAGCACTACCGCGAGTGCCTGGCCGAGGGCTTCGCCCGGCCCGGTGCCCGCCACACCAGCCTCGAGACCTTCGAGATCCCCAACATGGTCAACATCGTGATCGACGACGACGTCGAGGCGGCGGCGGCGTCGGTGCGCATGTCGCTCGGCTTCTACATCGGCGGCATGGGAGCCCGCGAGGTGAACTTCCACGCCAACGTCTTCACGCGCATGGGCTACGGCGACGAGGTGGCGGACATCCAGGACCTGTTCCTCGCCGGCCGCAAGGACGAGGCGATCGCCCGCGTGCCGCTCGCCCTGGTGGAGGACGTCGCCATGGTCGGGCCGCTCGCCAAGGTGCGCGAGGAGCTCGACGAGAAGTGGCGCAAGACGGCGATGACCACGCTGCTGGTGGCCGGTTCACCCGAGCACCTGCGCACCGTCGCCGATCTCGCCGCCGGCTGAGCGCACGGTCGGCCGGGCGCGTCACCGGCCGGGCGCGACACCGCCCGGTCCGGGGACCGGGCGGCGAGGCGGGTGGGGTGGGGGTGGGGCGTCAGGTCGTCTTCGAGAAGCGGGCGGTGGCGAGAAGCCCGAACACCACGAAGATCCCGGCGCACCACGCCAGGCTCAGCACGACCCAGTAGCCGGTGCTGTGGCCGATGCCCACGACGTCGGTGCCGCCCTGCATGAGGCTGCGGACCGCGTTGATGACCACGCTCACCGGCTGGTTGGCGGCGAACGGCTGCATCCAGCCGGGCATCGACGACACCGGGACGTTGGCGTTGGAGATGAAGGAGAACGGGATGACCAGCATCGACATCCCCTGCGCGGCCTGGGCGTTGCCCGACACCAGGCCGATGGTGATGAACACCCAGCTGAAGCAGTAGCCGGCCACCAGCATCAGGGCGAAGCCGAGCAGGATCGAGCCGATCGAGCCGTGAGCCCGGAAGCCCAGCAGGAAGCCGATGATCGCGGTCACGAAGATGCCCCAGCCGACGAGGGCGCCGTCGGCCATCGAGCGGCCGAACATGACCGCGGCCCGGGGGATGGGCAGCGAGCGGAGCCGGTCGTAGACGCCGGTGGCGGAGTCCTCGGCGACCCCGGCGGCCGCTCCCATGCCCGTCCAGAGGATCACGGTCACGAGGAAGCCGGGGACCAGCCAGTCGACGTAGGACAGCGCGCCCCGGGTGTCGATGGCGCCGCCGAACACGTAGCGGAACATGAACAGGAACAGCGCGCCCTGGATGGTGCCCATCAGGAGCAGCTGCGGGGTGCGGAAGAACTGCAGCACCGTGCGGCGGCCGGTGGCGAGGGCGGCGGTGGCGAAGCCGGCGCCCTGGGTCGTGCGCTCGGGGGCGGCGGTGCCGACGGTGGTCGGGTCGAGGGTCGTGGGATCGATGGTGGTGTCGGTCATGGTTCGCTCGCTTCTCAGGCCGCGTCGGCGGTGGTGTCGGGATCGGGGTCGGAGGCGTCGATCGGCTGGCCGGTCAGGGCCAGGAAGACCTCGTCGAGGGTGGGGCGGCGGAGGCCGATGTCGTCGACGGCGACGCTGCGCTCGTCGAGCAGGCGCACCACGGTGGACAGCTGGCCGGCGCCGCCGTCGACCTGGGCCGAGGCCCGCTGGGTGTCGTGGTCGATGCGGGGGCTCTCCGCGGAGACGGTGCCGAGGACCTCGGCGACGGCGTCGAGGTCACGGCCCCAGCGGGGGCGGACCTCGATCACGTCCTTGCCGCCCTGGTCCTTCAGCTCGTCCGGCGTGCCCGAGGCGATGACCTTGCCGTGGTCGACGATGACGACGTCGCGCGCCAGCTGGTCGGCCTCCTCGAGGTACTGGGTGGTGAGGAGGACGTCGGTGCCGTCGGCGACCAGGGTGCGGATCGCCTCCCACCGCTCCATGCGGCTCCGGGGGTCGAGGCCGGTGGTGGGCTCGTCGAGGAGGAGGAGGCGGGGGCGGCCGACGAGGCTCGCGCCGAGGTCGAGGCGCCGGCGCATGCCGCCGGAGTACGTGCGCACCAGGCGGTCGCCGGCGTCGGCCAGGCCGAGCTGGTCGAGCACGGCGTTGGCCGCCGACTTCACGGTGCGCTTGTCGAGCCCGAACAGGCGGCCGACGAGCTCGAGGTTCTCCCGGCCGGTCATGGCCGGCTCCACCGAGGCGTACTGGCCGGCGAGGCCAATGACCTGGCGGACGGCCTTGGGGTCGGCGGCGGCATCGATGCCGGCCACGTGCAGGCGGCCGGAGGTCGGCTTGAGCAGGGTGGCGACGGCGCTGATGAAGGTGGTCTTGCCGGCCCCGTTGGGGCCGAGGAGGGCGGTGAGCCGCCCCGACTCGGCGGTGAGGTCCAGCCCGTCGAGGGCGTGGACGTCGCCGTAGTGCTTGGTGAGGCCCTCGGCCTCGATGATCGGTGGCATGTGCGTGGGTTCCTCGGGTTGGTTCGGGGTCGTGCTTCGTCAGCGTGCGCCACCAAACCGGCCACCTGATGACCGGTTTGCTGGAGAGGTGCGGGGTTCGTGGTGGACGGGTCGGGGGTGGGGACCGTCGGGGCGGCCACAAGTCATCGTCCGGGGGGTCATCGTCGCGACCTCACCTCCTCCGACGCGTCGGGGAGCGCGAACGTGACCGCGGCCGCCGGATCGCCCTCGTACCAGCTGCGCCACATGGCGAGGCCGTCGAGCGTGCCGTCGTCGATCGCGGCGACGAGCTCGGCCACGTACGCCTGCTCGGCCCGCAGTTGGCCCTCGACGAGGTCGAGCTCGAGGATGAACAGGCGGGGCAGGCCGAGGTCCTGGGTCATGGCCCGGTTGCCTGCGCACCGGGCGAGCTCGACCTCCAGCGCTCGGAGGCGGTCCCGGA
>DATAGR010000734.1:0-1556 GCA_036263575.1 Aquihabitans sp.
ACCCGGCCGGCCCCGGTCACCACCTGGCGGGTGACGAAGAACGGGGTCAGCCCGGACACGATCGACGTCGTCCCCACCTTGAGGTAGGTCGACAGCTCGGCGAGGTTCGCGTCACCGATGATCACGTGCAGCCGGCGGTACTTGTCGGCGTCGGCGTGCGGCTCGTCGCGGGTGTTGATGATCGGCCGCTTGAGCGTCGTCTCCAGGCCGACCTCGACCTCGAAGAAGTCGGCGCGCTGGGAGAGCTGGAAGCCGTTGCGACGGCTCTCGGTACCGATGCCGACCCGCCCGGCACCGGCGAACACCTGCCGGGTCACGAAGAAGGGCACCAGACCGCGGATGATCTCGATGAACGGGGTCCGGCGGTCCATCAGGTAGTTCTCGTGCGCGCCGTAGGAGGCGCCCTTGCCGTCGGTGTTGTTCTTGTAGAGCTGGATCGCGGGCTGCCCCGGGATGCGAGCGGCGCGTCGGGAGGCCTCGGCCATCACCTGCTCCCCCGCCTTGTCCCACAGGACGATGTCGCGGGGGTTGGTGACCTCCGGCGTGGAGTACTCCGGGTGCGCGTGGTCGACGTAGAGCCGGGCGCCGTTGGTGAGGATGACGTTGGCCATCCCGTTGTCCTCGTCCAGGTCGGTGTGGTCCAGCGCCTGGGCGGGCGAGAGGTCGAAGCCGCGCGCGTCCCGCAGCGGCGACTCCTCCTCGAAGTCCCAGCGGGGACGGCGGGGCGTCGGCGCCTCGGCCACCGCCCAGGCGTTGACGACCTGGCTGGACAGCGTGGTCGGGTTCGCCGTCGGCTGGCCGGGCACCGAGATGCCGTACTCGACCTCGGTGCCCATGACCCGGCGAACCCCGCTCATGAGCCAACCCTAGGCCGCCGCGAGGGTGGTCCCGGTGGGCGCCCTGCACCGGCCGCCGGCCCGGGCCGCGGTGGCGATCACCGGAACCCTTCCGTACGTTCGGGGTGTCCGCGCCGCAGCAGAGCGGCGGCGGGCCGACACCTGGGACGCCCCGGCCAGCGGCGCCTCCCGGGTCATCCAGGACGCGCCGCGCGCCTTCGTCTGCCCGGCGGCCGCGTCCTCATCCGAACCGGCACCACGGGTGGAGCCCGTCGACGTCGTCGACGCGGTCCGGCGTCGCCCCCCGAGAGGATCATGACCACGTCGCGCGCGCAATCCCGTCCATCCACCCGTTCCCGGGCCGCCGCCCTCGCGGCGCTCGGCACCGCCCTGCTCGCACCGCTCGTCGTCACCGGGACGGCGAACGCCGCCGACGGCGCCACGTGGGACCGCCTCGCGCAGTGCGAGAGCGGCGGCAACTGGGCCATCAACACCGGCAACGGCTACTACGGCGGCCTGCAGTTCTCGGCCTCCACCTGGGCGGCGTTCGGCGGCACGCAGTACGCCGGGCGGGCCGACCTCGCCACCCGCGAGGAGCAGATCGCCACGGCCGAGCGGACCCTGGCCGAGCAGGGCTGGGGCGCCTGGCCGGCGTGCTCGAGGAAGCTCGGCCTGGGTGCGGCTGACAAGGCCGGCAGGGCGGCCGCGCCGGCCCCTGCG
>DATAGR010000735.1:0-9665 GCA_036263575.1 Aquihabitans sp.
CTCGCCAACGGGGCGACGCTCTGCCTCTACGAGGGCGCCCCCGACTTCCCCGACGTCGACCGCCTGTGGGCGTACCTGGAGGCGCACGAGGTCTCGATCCTCGGGATCAGCCCCACCCTCGTGCGGGCGATGATGGCCCACGGCGACGACCCCGTCCGGCGTCACGACCTGTCCTCGCTGCGCATCCTCGGGTCGACCGGCGAGCCGTGGAACGCCGATCCGTACCAGTGGTTCGCCGAGGTCGTCGGCGGTGGGCGCTGCCCGGTGATCAACATCTCCGGCGGCACCGAGGTGGGGGCGTGCTTCCTGTCGCCCCACCCCGTGCAGCCCCTGACGCCCATGACCCTCGGCGGGCCGGCGCTCGGCATGGCGGTCGACGTGTTCGACGACGACGGCCGGCCGGTGCGCGGCGAGGTCGGCGAGCTGGTGTGCACCAAGCCCTGGCCCGGCATGACCCGCGGGCTGTGGCAGGCGCCGGACCGCTACCTCGAGGCGTACTGGTCGCGCTGGCCCGACGTCTGGGTGCACGGCGACTGGGCGCTCATCGAGGACGGGCAGTGGTACCTGCGGGGCCGCAGCGACGACACCATCAAGGTCGCGGGCAAGCGCCTCGGGCCGGCGGAGGTCGAGTCGGCGCTCGTCGCCCACCCCGCCGTCGCCGAGGCGGCCGCCATCGGCGTGCCCCACGAGGTCAAGGGCGAGGCCCTCTGGTGCTTCGTGGTGCCGGCGCCCGGCGCCGCCCCTCGGGACGAGGCCGCCGCCGACGACCTGCGCGCCGAGCTGGTCGCCACCGTCACCGAGGCCCTCGGGAAGTCGTTCACGCCGAGCGCGGTCCGCTTCGTCGACGCGTTGCCCAAGACCCGGTCGGCCAAGGTCGTGCGCCGCGCCATCCGGGCGGTCGCCACCGGCACCGATCCCGGCGACCTGTCCTCGCTCGAAGACCCCGCCGCGCTCGACGCGCTGCGTGCCGCACGGTGAGCCGCGACCCGGACGTGTCGGTCGAACGGTCCAGCACCCTGTTCGGGCGCCGCGTCATGCTGCGGCCCATCGTGCTCTCCGACTTCAGCGCGTGGCGCGAGGTGCGCGAGCGCTGCGGCGACTGGCTCACGAAGTGGGAGCCGCAGCGGCTGCCCCACCAGCCCGATGTCACCCAGGACCGCGACGCCTTCGCGGTGCGCTGCAGCGCCCGGCAGCGGGAGCGCCAGCTGGGCACCGGGTACGGCTTCGGCATCTTCGCCGACGGCCGGTTCTGCGGCGAGATCAACCTGTCGTCGATCCAGCGCGGACCGTTCCAGAACGCCTACGTCGGCTACTGGATCGACGAGGCGCAGGCCGGTCGGGGCCTCATGCCCGAGGCCGTCGTCATCCTCGCCCGCTTCGCGTTCGAGGACCTCCACCTCCACCGCCTCCAGATCTCGATCATCCCGCGCAACCGGGCCAGCCGGCGGGTGGTCGAGAAGCTCGGCCTGCGCGACGAGGGCGTGGCCGCCAGGTACCTGGAGATCAACGGCGTCTGGGAGGACCACGTCCGCTACGCGTTGACGGCCGAGGAGTGGGAGGGGCGTCGGGACGAGCTCGAGGCGGCCTGGCTGTCGGCGCCGGGCGGGGCCGTCGAGGCCTAGGTGCCGAGTCCTAGGTCCGGCGGACCGGCGCAGCCGGGGGCGCGCCGAGGTCGGGACCGCGGACCTCGTCCTCGCTGACCCCGGGCACCCCGTCGCTCGAACCACCGTCGTCGGGCGACCGCGGCAGCTCGAGGGCGAAGGCGGCGCCGCCGCCCGGCGCGTCGGCCACCGTGGCCCGGCCGCCGTGCTCCTCGGCGATGCCGGCGACGATGGACAGCCCGAGGCCGCTCCCCGCGCCGGCTCGGGCCGGGTCGGCCTGCCAGAAGCGGTCGAAGACCCGCGCCTTGGTGGCGTCGTCGAGGCCGGGGCCGTGGTCGCGGACCGTGACGGTCGCCCGGTCGCCGTCGGCCCGGGCCGCCACCTCGATGGCGGTGCCGGGCGGCGTGTGGCGCACGGCGTTGGTGACGAGGTTGGCGATGGCCTGGCGCAGGTGGTCGACGTCGCCGGCCACCACGACCGGGACCGGTGCGTCGAGCGTGATGGGGTGGTCCGGGGCCACGGCGGCGACGTCGCTGCAGGCGTCGGCGGCCAGCACGGTCAGGTCCACCGGCTCGGGCCGGAACGGGCGGGTCTGGTCGAGGCGGGCCAGCAGGAGCAGGTCCTCGACGAGTACCTTCATGCGCTCGGCCTCCTGCTCGATCCGTCGCATGATCACGGGCAGGTCGGCACGGTCGGCGCCCTCCGTCCCGTCGGCCACGGCCGTCCCGTCGGCGCCGAGGCGGAACAGCTCGGCGAAGCCCTGGATCGACGTGAGCGGGGTCCGCAGCTCGTGGGACGCATCGGCGAGGAACTGCCGGAGGCGGGCCTCGGTGGCCTCGCGCTCGCGGAACGACGCCTCGATGCCGTCGAGCATGGTGTTGAGCGCCAGGCCGAGCTGGCCGACCTCGGTGCGCCCGTCGCCCGGCTCCACGCGCTCGGTCAGGTCGCCGGCGGTGATGGTCGCCGCCGAGGCGGCCATGTGCTCGAGGGGCCGGAGCCCGCGGCGCAGGACGAGCCAGGCGCCGAGGCCGAGGGCGGCGAGCGCCGCGGTCGCGGCCGCGACCTCGACGCGGACGAGTCGGTCGAGCTGGTCCTCGAGGCCGCCGGTGGGGGCGGCCACCACCATCACGCCCTCGCCGGCGAGGCGCCCGCGGCGGCCACGCGTCTCGACCACCTTCGAGAGGGGCAGCACGAGGACCCGCCACTCCCCGGACCCGGTGAAGGACCCGGTCGTGACCAGGCGGAGGTCCTCGGTGGCGGTGACGTCGTCGGGCAGGTCGGGGAGGGCGGCGGTGAGGTTGGGGTCGATCGAGGCCCGCACCCGGCCGTCGACGCCGATGATGGCGGCGTAGGAGTCGAACCCGACCCCTCCGTCCGCACCGCCGCCCTTGCCCTCGCCGGGCACCTTCCCGGGCGCCCCCGGGAACGACGACGGCTCGTCCTTGCCGCCCACCAGGTCGAGCCGCACGGCGAGCGGCTGGACCGCCGCGCGGAGCTGGTCGTCGATCCGGCGCTCGAGCGAGCTCCGGTAGAGCGAGTAGGTGACGACCCCGAACGCGACCAGCCCGGCCGTGGCGAGGGCCATCACCGCGAGGACGAGTCGGGAACGGAGGGTCATCGGCAGCACCTGGCCTCGGGGGGACCGGGTGATCCTGCCCCAGCCGGTGCGGCGGCGCGCGACGCCGGGCACGCGAGCACGTTGGTCGCGCCACCTCCGCGACGCCTCCACGGCGCCTGGGAGATCGCTGGGAGTGCGGCGCGCTGCCCCCCGACCGCCCGATCGCGCCCGTACGGTGTCGCCATGCCCGCCGATGCCAAGCCCGCCGATGCGATGGCCGACGCCGTCACGACGAGACCACGGCTGCTGGTGGTCGACGACGAGGACCACATCACCGAGCTGCTGGCCATGGGCCTCGGCTACCAGGGCTTCGATGTCGAGCGGGCGGCGACCGGGCGCGAGGCCCTCGACGCGGTGGCCCGCAGGGCGCCCGAGCTCATCGTCCTCGACGTCATGCTCCCCGACCTCGACGGCTTCGAGGTGGCCCGGCGCCTGCGGCGCGACGAGGGTGCCGGCACCCGCATCCCGGTGATCTTCCTGACGGCGCGCGACACGACGCAGGACAAGGTCGAGGGGCTGCGGCTGGGCAGCGACGACTACGTGACCAAGCCGTTCTCCATCGAGGAGCTGATCGAACGGGTCAAGGCCGTGCTGCGACGGTCGTCGGGGGCCGTGGCCGGCGAGCGGACGCTCGCCTTCGCCGACCTGGAGCTCGACGAGGAGACCCGCGACGTCTGGCGCGACGGGCGCCTCATCGAGCTCACGCCGACCGAGTTCAAGCTGCTGCGCTACCTCCTGGCCAACGCCCGCCGGGTGCTGACGAGGGACCAGATCCTCGAGGCGGTCTGGGACTACACGTTCGCCGGCAACGCCAGCGTGCTCGAGACCTACATCAGCTACCTGCGCCAGAAGGTCGACGCCTCGGACCCGCCGCTGATCCACACCGTGCGGGGCGTCGGCTACACCCTGCGCCTGCCTCGCTGAGCCGGCCCGTCAGACGGGGCGGAGCGGCTCCGGCCGGCCGGGCGGCATCCCGGCGACGACGGCATCGCCCGGGCGCACGGTGCCGCCCTGGATCACGACGCCCATGACGCCACCGCGCCGCACGAGCGAGCCGTCGGGCGCCCGGTCGAGCACCGCGGCCTTGAGGCCCTCGGCGAAGCCGTCCAACTGCCCGCAGGGGTTGCGCAGGCCGGTGACGGCCACGAGGGCGGTGTCGCCGATGCGCAGGACCGTCCCGGTTGGAAGGGCCAGGAGGTCGATGCCACGCGTCGTCAGGTTCTCGCCCAGGTCGCCGGGGGCGACGGTGAAGCCCCTGCCGGCCAGCTCGTCGTGGAGCTCGGCGCCGATCAGGTGCACCTGGCGGAGGTTCGGCTGCGTCGGGTCGACCCGGACGCGGGAGCGGTGCTGCACCGTGGCGCCGGCGTGGGCGTCACCGGCCACGCCGAGGCCGGCGAGCAGCTCCACCGCCTCCTCCGCGTCCTTGCTGAACCGGTGCCCGTCGCTGCGCGACACGCCCTCCACCACGCCCCGGATCCCGTCGCCCACCGGCCCATGATGGCGGTCGCGGCGGCCACGGCGGGCATCGGTTCCCGGCCGGGCTGACGGACCCGTCATCCGGGGCGGCGGTGGGCGCCGTAGAGGACGTGTGGGGCCGGCGGCGCTCCCTGTCGTCGAGCGGCCCCCAGGACTCGTGGGGTGGGCCACCAGGTACTGGGGAGCATCTGGTGCCCACCCCACGGGCGATCGCCCCCTCCCCCCGGGGGCCGGTCGCCCAGGCGCGGCGACGATGCCCAGCGGCCGGCGTCAGGCCGGCCACGGCTTGGCCGAGTACTCCTCGCGCAGCTTGAACTTGAGGACCTTGCGGAGCGTCTCGTTGCGGGGGAGGGCGTCGACGACCTCCAGCTGCTCCGGGAACTTCTGCTTCATGAGCTGGGCCGCGGCGAGCGCCCCGACCATCTCGTCGAAGGTGATGTCGTCCTGGCCCTCGGCGCGCTCCACCACCGCGCACACCCGCTCGCCGCGCTCGGGGTCGGGTAGGCCGATCACCGCCACGTCGCCGACCTTGGGGTGGGCGTAGAGCACGTGCTCGATCTCCTGCGCCGAGATGTTCTCCCCCTTGCGGATGATCACGTCCTTGAGGCGACCGGTCAGGACGACGTGGCCGTCGGGGCGGAGGTGGCCGAGGTCGCCGGTGCGGAACCAGCCGTCGGCGTCGAACGCCTCGGCCGTGGCCCCGCCGTCGGTGTAGCCGCGGAACACCATCGGGCCCTTGAGCCGGACCTCGCCGTCCTCGCCCGGGCCGGCCACCAGCTCGGTGTCGGTGACGATCCGCATCTGGAGGCCCACCACCGGCTTGCCGACGGTGTTGGCCAGCTGCTCGTCGGTGTCGTGGGGCGAGCCCTCGCAGATCATCGGGCACTCGGTCATGCCGTAGCCGTGGCAGATCTTGACGCCGAACTCCCGCTTCACCTCCTCGTAGATCTCGGGCGGCATCGGGGCACCGCCGCCCGACATCTTGCGAAGGGTCGGGATGATCGGCGTGTCCGGCTGCTTGCGCTGCTCGGCGAGGTACATCTGGTAGAACGCGGTCCCGCCGCCGACCATGGTGACGCCGTGCTCGGCCAGCAGCGGCACGGCGGTGGCCGGCGCGAACGCCTCGAAGAGCAGGGCCGGGAACCCGGCGATCAGCATGGTGCCGAAGTAGTCCGGGCCGGCGATGTGGCTGAACGGGAAGGCGATGGACCCGACGTCGTCGGGGCTCATGTCGAGGGCGACCGCCAGGCCGTTGGCCCCGGTGATCAGGGTGCGGTCGGTGTGGCGCACGCCCTTCGGGTCGGAGGTCGTGCCCGAGGTGAAGTACACCCAGCGGACCTCGTCGCCGTCGGTCGGCGCCGGCGGCAGGCCGGTCGGGTCGCCGTCGGGCAGCTCGGCGAACACGTCGACCACCTGCGGCGGCGTCGCCAGGTCGGCGGTGAGCTCGTGCACCATGGCGGTGAAGTCGAAGCCGTTCCACGTGCCGGGCACGAGCACGAGCTCGGCCTCGGTGGCGCGGATCGCGTAGCCGACCTCCTTGTGGCGGTAGAAGTGCAGCACCGGGTTCTGGACGGCGCCGAGGCGGGCCAGGGCGAAGCTGGCGATGACCGTCTCGAAGCGGTTCGGCAGCTCCCACGTGACCCGCGTGCCGTGCCCGACGCCGAGCCCGGCGAACCCCGCCGCGGCCCGCAGCGCCCGGTCGCGGAACTCGGCGGAGGTGAGCTTCCGGCCCGACTCGTCGATCAGCAGCGTCGCGTCGGGCGTGGCGGCGGCGCGGCGCTCGACCAGCTCCCAGAGCGTCGAGGCGTCGTCGAGCGGTTCGGTCACGGGTGCTCCCTGGTGGTGGGTCGTTCCGTCGGGTGGTCCGTCGGGTGGTGGGCTTTGGGTTCCTGATGGACCGTCAGGAAACTAGACCGACGCTCCGGGCCCTGCCGCCGGCTCGCGAGCGCGGCCGGCAGGCGGTAGGCAAGGGGCCCGACCGACCACCCAGGAGGCCCGGTGGAGCTCTACGACGTCATGCGAACCACGGCGGCGGTGCGCGCCTTCACCGACGAACCGGTGGCGCCGGCGACGTTGCACCGGATCCTCGACCACGCCCGCTTCGCGCCGAGCGGCGGCAACCAGCAGGGCTGGCACGTGACGATCGTCCGAGACCGGGCCACCCGCGCCCGCCTCGGCGAGCTGAGCGCCGGCACGTGGGCGCGCTACCTCGCCGAGTCGGTGGCCGGGTACCGGGCCTTCAACCCCGTGGAGCCGGCGCCGGCCGATGTCGAGGTCTCGCCCGACCTCCCGACCAACCCGCTGCTCGACCACCTGGTCGACGTGCCCGAGGTGCTGGTGGTGTCGACCGACATCCGGACGCTGGCGGTGCTCGACCGGGACCTCGACCGCTGGTCGGTGGTCGGCGGCGGGTCGATCTACCCCTTCTGCCACAACGTGCTGCTGGCCGCGCGCAACGAGGGGCTGGGCGGCGTGCTGACGACGTTCCTCGTGGCGTCCGAGCCGGAGGTGGGGCCGATGCTCGGCCTGCCCGAGGGCCACGGCCTGGTGGCGATGATCTGCCTCGGCACGCCGGTGCACCAGCCGACCCGGCTCTCCCGGCGGCCGGTGGAGGCGTTCACGACGATCGACCGCATCGACGGCGAGCCGTTCACGTTGCACTGACCGCAGCCGTGGGCGAAGCCGTGGTCAGCTCCGGCGGGAGATCTTGGCCTGCAGCTGGGCCAGCCGCTCGGTGAAGGCCGGCTGGCCGACCGACCACACCTGGTCGGTCAGCTCGCGCTCCACGGCGCTCGGGTGGTCGTGGATCATGGCCATGTCGCCGATCGTGCGCTTGGTCCGCAACAGGAGCTCGCGAGGCGCGGCGGCGGCGCGGGCGCCGAGCCGGATGGCCAGCGGGAGGAGCTCGTCGTCGGGGACGCAGCGCCAGACCAGGCCCTGGCGCTCGGCCTCTTCGCCGGTCAGCGTGTCGCCGAGCAGCACCATGGCCGCCGTGGCCTGCGGACCGACGGCCCGACGCATGAGCCAGGTGTGGCCGCCGCCGGGGTGGATGCCGAGGTCGAGGAAGCGCGTGTCGAACCGGGCCGACGCCCCGGCCAGGCGCACGTCGCACGCGAGGGCGAGGTTCATGCCGGCGCCCACCGCCGCACCGTTGACCGCGGCGATGGTGGGCAGCGGCGAGCGCGCGAAGCGGAGGAAGCCCTCGTAGATGGCCAGCAGGCCCTCTCGCTTGGAGCCGCCGAGGTGGGACAGGTCGGCGCCGGCGCAGAACGCGCTTCCGGCCCCGGTCACGACGAGCGCCCCCACCGAGGGATCGGCCTCGAGCTCGTCGACGACGTCGCTGGTCTCCCGGCACATGTCGAGCACGAAGGCGTTGCGCCGATCGGGAGCGTCCAGGGTGACGATGCCGACGCCGTCGACGATCTCGCTGCGAACCGAGGCCATGGCGGCAGTCTCGCAGCTGCTCAGGAGGAGCCGGGGCCCTGGCGCCGCACGGCGGGGGAGTGGCGGAAGAACTGCTCCACGTCCTCCTCGTAGCGGTAGGCGGGGTCGTGGTCGCCGACGGTGCGGCGGAGGCGCAGCGCCTCGGCGAACGCCTCGACGGCCCCGGCCGACGTGTAGCCGTAGTCGAACCCGGCCTGCTTGAAGCGCCGGTTGTCCATGCCGCGGCCGTACTTGAGGAGGTCGACCAGCTCGGGCGGCAGGTCCAGCAGGCCGAGGCGACGCAGCGGCTCGGTGGCCATGCCCATGCCGAAGGGCGGCATCGGGATGCCGCGCTTGCCGACGATCGCGGTGATCTCGCTCCAGGGCAGCATGCCGTCGCCGGCGACGTTGAAGATGCCGGGCACCCGCCGGTCGAGGGCGAAGAGGATGGCCGAGACGACGTCGTCCTCGTGCACCAGTTGGAAGCGGGGGTCGAAGCCGGCCACCTTCGGCACGAGCGGCAGCTGGAGGGCGTTCACGAACGGCGTGGAGATGTCGGGCCCGATGACGTTCGAGAAGCGGAGCAGGCTCAGCGACACGTGCGGGTTGTCCCGGGCGAAGTCACGGACGTAGCTCTCGACCTCGAGCAGGCTGCGCTCGACGCGCGTGCGGGGAGGCGCGAGGCGCGTGTCGGTCTCGCGGAACCAGTACGGGTCCCGGGGCGACGAGCCGTAGACGAGCCCGGCCGACTTCACCACGATGCTGCGGACCGTGGCACCTGCGGCCGAGGCGGCGGCGAACAGGTTCATGGTGCCGATGACGTTGATCTCGTGCATGGCCCGAGACGACATCTGCGTCGAGTCGACGACCAGGAAGGTGTGGGCGATGGTGTCGACGCCCGTGGCCTTCACGATCCGGGAGAGGATCGAGTAGTTCTCGTCCGAGCGCACGTACTCGGTGCGCTCGAGCTTGACCGTCGGCTCGCGCGTGTCGAGCCCGATGATGACGTCGACGTCGTCCTCGGCCTCCAGGGCCTGGGCCAGGCGCCCGCCCCAGAACGTCGACAGCCCGGTGATCAGGACGCGGCGGCCCATCAGCCGAACCAGACCGATCGGCGCTGGCGGAGCATGTCGAAGAGCGCTTCCTGGATCTGCTGGCGGATCGCCTCCGACTCGTCCATGATCCGGCTCCGGGAGTACCGGGGGAGGTCCGGCTCGACGTCGTCGAACGTGACCGGCGGCAGCACCCGCATGTTGAACTTGGCCGGGAAGGGCACCGCCGCGCCGAGCGGGCCCAGCGCCATGTTGGCGGTGATGGGGAAGTAGGGGAGCCCGAAGGCCTTCGCGACCGAGGGGACCTTGAAGAGGATCGGCATCGACTCCTCGGCGCCGACGACCGCGATCGGGATGATCGGCACGCCGGCCCGCATGGCGATCTCCACGAACCCGCCCCGGCCGAAGCGGCGCAGGCGGTAGCGCTCGGTGTAGGTCTTGCTCGTGCCCTTGGTGCCCTCGGGGAACACGAGGGCGAGCTGCTGCTGCTCGCGC
>DATAGR010000736.1:0-2630 GCA_036263575.1 Aquihabitans sp.
CCTCGACCGGCCCCACACCCGCCCCTCCCGGCGGTCACCAGGCGATGCTGTCGAGGGCCCGTTCGCGCATCTCCTGGGGTACCTCGTGGCCGCCGTCGAACTCGACGTAGGTCAGCTCGAGATCGTCTCGCAGGCGCGCCGCGAGGACCCGACTGGTGCGGTCGATGGGCAGGACCCTGTCGTCGGTGCCATGGGAGATGAAGACCCGGGGATAGCCCCGCCTGGTGGTGGGGGCGGCGAAGCCCGGCGAGAAGGCCAGGACCGCTGCGAACCGGTCACCGTTGGAGAGGCCCAGCGACAACGCGTACGACGCACCGTCGGAGAACCCGGCCACGACCGCCGATGCGGAATCCACCGCAACGTGGCGAGCCGCCTGTTCGAGCGCGAGTTGGGTGGCTTCGACGTCGGGTCCGAACGAGCCGCGGGCGATGACATCCCACGTCGCGGCCTCCGAGGACGGGGCCACGATCACGAAGGCGCGTTGGTCGGCCTCTTGACGAAGCAGCCCCACCGCGTCGGCCGCTCGCCCTCCGGCGCCGTGGTAGGAGACCACGAGCCGCGTCGGCGCCAGCGCATCGACGGACGGGGGCACGTAGAGCAGCGCCTCACGGCCGACGCTCACATCGAGCCGATGCACACCCGGGCCGAGCGGTACGACCTCGTGTGGCACCGGGACGGCCAGGCGAGCACCACCCCGCTCAGCCGGAGTCGACACGGCCACCTCCGCCTCGCCGCCACCGGTCGTCTCGCTGTCCGGCGCGCACGCCACCGCCCCACACAACGACGCGGTGAGCGCGAGCAGGCGCACCGGCCTCCGCCTCGGTGGGGCCTCCACCTGGCTGCCGCTCCTGCGATCGTTCATCGTGCGGCATCCGCTGTCGATCAGAGCTGGTAGAGCCGCTGGTCGCGGGCCTTGCCGTAGGCCGAACCCATGCTGCCAGCGTCGTCTGGGAACTCGTCGACGAGCTCCTTGGCGACGGCTGCTTCTTCCGCGAAGTGGTCGTCGATCGCTCGACGGAGAGCCTCGAACTCGGTCGGGTCGTGGTGCCGGACGCGCTCAGCGAGCAGCCGCCCCTGAGCGCCGACAGCATCGAGGCGACGAGCGGTGGCATCGCCCCCTCGCCCGGCGGCTGCGTCGGCCAGGCACTGTGGGCCGATCCCGATCTCCCGGGCGAGATTTTCACGGAGCTGCGGCACGACCCCGGGCGTCGACGGGTTTCGAGCGAGCTCGACGATCAAGCCCTCAATGGTGTTGTGGGCAGTGACCACCAACTCGTCGAGCGGCACCGGCTTTGGCTTCGAACTCACCCCCGCCTCCTTCCCGGCGGGCGCCGAGCAACACACACGGCGCCCACACCGCGAGTGCGGGCGCCCCTCTCAAGGTCACTCGCGCTCCACTGGCACTGGTCCTCGATCCTGCGAGGGCGGCCCACCAGGCGGGTCGCCCGACGCTGTTCAACCAGCGACCCTCGGGTAGTGCCGACCGCCGAGACATGGAGCCCACGTGTCCCGGCAGCACCCAACCTGTTGGAGCCTGAGATGGCCCTGAGCCCGACCCTGCCCAGCGTCGCCGTTGATCCGAGCGGCCACCATGCGATCCTTCGAGGCAGCCTCGCCGGTGATGCCGCCGCCCACCTCGTCACCCAGGTCGCCAAGACGTGTTCACCATGCGACGACCTGTGCCTCGACCTCAGCCACGTCGGCGTCGTCGACAGCACGGGCCTCGCTGTCCTTCGAGCGCTGGCTCGCCGCCACCGGGCACACCACAGCACCGTGCGGGTCGTCGGCGCCACGCCCCACGTCTGTGAGCTGCTGACCCTCATCGGCGTCCAGCACGCCGCTCCTACCGACACAGGGGCGTCCCAATGACCGCGCAGCGAGCCGAGCTCGTCCCCGAGGTTGCCAGCATCATGAACCTGGCCCGGACCGCGCCGGCCAGCACCGTCCGCCAAGCGCTGCACGAGGCCGTCGCCGGCATCGTCGAACTCACCGCCAGCAACGATCCAGGCTCCGACGGCGGTCATCTCCTGGGCGCCATCCGGCACGACCTCTCCGCCGGGCAGCTCGATGTGGAAGCCGCACGCGACTACTAACGGTCGCCCGAACTCGGCCGGTCCTGACCATGGCAACACGGTCCAGCCGCAACACAGAGGTGTGCGACATCGCCGCCCGCACCGTGAGCCGACACTACGAAGCGGGGCGTTGGGTCATGAGGGTCCTTCGCGCCTCGATCGGTCCGCAGGACCGCCCCAGTCCGGTGGTGGTTCACGAGTCGGAACGACCTGCCGAACGCGACGACCGCATGAGCGGCGTCACGTGGCGGACGTTGGTGAGCGGTGATCGCGTCCCGACGAGCCAGTTGACCGTCGGGGTCGCAGAGCTCGATCCGCACGGCTGTACCCCCCGACCGCACCGCCATGCGATCGCCGAGACCTACTACGTCCTCTCCGGGACCGGGGTGCTCACCATCGATGGCACGACGTCACCTGCGCGACCAGGCACGGCAGCGTTCATCCCGCCCGGCGCGTGGCACGTGCTGACCAACCAAGGAAGCCGGACGCTGCGAGTGTTGTACGTCCTGGCGGCGGATGCGTTCGAGGATGTCGTCTACGAGTTCCCCGATGCTTGAT
>DATAGR010000737.1:0-1829 GCA_036263575.1 Aquihabitans sp.
GCAGATCAGCGACCTGGCCGAGTGGGTGCGGGGCCTCGACGAGCCGTCGGTGGCCCCGCTGCTCACCGCGCTCGGCGAGACGCTCGACTCGTTCGTGGGGATCGGCCTCGGCTACCTGTCGCTCGATCGCCCCTCCGGCACGCTCTCGGGCGGCGAGGCCCAGCGCACCAAGATGATCCGCCACCTCGGCTCGTCGCTCACCGACGTCACCTACGTCTTCGACGAGCCCACGATCGGGCTGCACCCCCACGACGTCGAGCGGATGAACGAGCTGCTCCTCCAGCTGCGCGACAAGGGCAACACCGTGCTCGTCGTGGAGCACAAGCCCGAGGCGATCGCCATCGCCGACCACGTCGTCGACCTGGGACCCCGAGCGGGATCGGGCGGCGGCGAGGTGGTCTTCGAGGGCACCGTCGAGGGGCTGCGGGCCAGCGACACGCTGACCGGGCGGCACCTCGACGACCGGGCGTCGCTCAAGGACGAGGTCCGCACGCCGTCGGGCGCGCTCGAGGTGCGCGGCGCATCCACCCACAACCTCCACGACGTCGACGTCGACATCCCGCTCGGGGTCCTCGTCGTCGTGACCGGCGTGGCCGGCTCGGGCAAGAGCTCGCTGATCAAGGGCTCGGTGTCGGGCCGCGACGGCGTCGTGTCGGTCGACCAGGGCGCGATCCGCGGGTCGCGGCGCAGCAACCCGGCGACCTACACGGGCCTGCTCGACCCCATCCGCAAGGCCTTCGCCAAGGCCAACGGCGTGAAGCCGGCGCTCTTCAGCGCCAACTCCGAGGGCGCCTGCCCCAACTGCAACGGCGCGGGCGTCATCTACACCGACCTGGCGATGATGGCCGGCGTCGCCGCCCCCTGCGAGGTCTGCGAGGGCAAGCGCTTCGACTCGTCGGTGCTCGACTACCACCTCGGCGGCAAGGACATCAGCGAGGTGCTCGCCATGTCGGTGGCCGAGGCCGAGGCCTTCTTCGGCGACGGGCCCGGCGCACTGCCCGCCGCCCACAAGATCGTCGAGCGGCTCGACCAGGTCGGGCTCGGCTACCTCACCATCGGCCAGCCGCTCACCACGCTGTCGGGTGGCGAGCGCCAGCGGCTCAAGCTGGCGACCCACATGGGCGGCAAGGGCGACGTGTTCGTCCTCGACGAGCCGACCACCGGCCTCCACCTCGCCGACGTCGAGCAGCTGCTGCGGTTGCTCGACCGGCTCGTCGACTCCGGCACCTCGGTCATCGTGATCGAGCACCACCAGGCGGTCATGGCCCACGCCGACTGGATCATCGACCTCGGCCCCGGCGCCGGCCACGACGGCGGGCGGATCGTCTTCGAAGGCAGCCCTGCCGACCTCGTCGCCGCCCGCTCGACGCTCACCGGCGAGCACCTGGCGGCCTACGTCGGCGCCTGACGGGGGACCGGGCCCCCGGGCGGCCCGTACGATGCGCACCATCGCCGGGAGCGGGCGCGGCGCCACCTCGTGCCGCACCTCGCCCCGGCCCGGCCTCCGTAGCTCAGTTGGAGAGAGCAGCCGCCTTCTAAGCGGCCGGTCGCAGGTTCGATCCCTGCCGGGGGCGCTGGCGGCACGGTCGCGCCGCGACCGGGCACCGGTTGGCCGCGACGGCGGCGCCGCCACCAAGATGCCCGTCGCACGTGCACCCGCAGCCGCCGCCGGAGGTACCCCATGACGAACGACGATGCGGGGGCCGCCCTCGACCGCTCCGCCGTGGCCGCCGACGCCCTCCGCACGCTGCTCGAGGGCAACCGCCGCTTCGCCGCCGGGGAGCCGGTCGACGCGGTCCTCACCGAGGCGCGACGTGCCGAGCTGGTCG
>DATAGR010000738.1:0-3370 GCA_036263575.1 Aquihabitans sp.
GGACCCCGTGCCAGCCCTCCATCACCTGCGGGCCGCTGGTCCCGACGCCGAGCACCAACCGGCCGCCCGACAGGGCCTGCACCGACTGGGCCGACATCGCCAACATGGCGGGGGTGCGGGCGCCGAGCTGCACGATGCCGGTGGCCAGCCGGATGTGCGACGTCGTGGCGGCCAGGTAGCCGAGCGGCGTCAGGGCGTCGAAGGCCCAGAACTCCGGCACCCACACCGAGTCGACGCCGAGCCGCTCCGCCTCGCGCACGAGCTCGACGCCGGCAGGGCTGTGGGGCAGGGCGGTGATGCCCACGCGCAGCGTCACGGACCCGCCTCGGCGAGGGCCTTGATCCCCTCGAGCGTCGAGCGCATGTTGCGCTCGAACTCCTCGAGTCGCCGGGCCACGATCCGCTCCTCCTTCTCGGGCATGCCGAGGATCACCATCGACAGGCCGGAGGGCCCGGGGCCGATGCGGACCCGCTGGGCGAGGCGGACGCCGTCGGGGCGCTCCTCGAGCTCGAACCGCCAGGTCGCCGCGGGGTGGGCGGGGTCCTCGACCGCCCACCCGAACGTCCGCTGAGGCTCGAGCTCGGTCACGGTGCACGTCGTCTGCCATCCGCCCATGGCCCGGTGCTCGTTGCGTCCGACGAAGCGGGCACCCAGGGCCGGGCCGTCGTCGATCCAGTCGGCCCCCTGGAACTCCGAGGAGAAGCGCGACGGCAGGTCGATGTCGGTGACCAAGGCCCAGACCCGCATCGCCGGGGCGTCGATCAGGACCTCGGCCTCGGCCGTCGGCCCGTCCTCGTACCTCACGACGGATCCCGGACGCAGGCGCAGGTGGCGGGCTCGAGACCGGTCGGTTGCGTCACGGTCCGGACGGTAGGTCCGTGCGTCCCTCCACGCAACTGACCCAGGGGCATGGGCGCTCGGCCATCAGATCACCAGGCCGAGCCCACCGTCGACCAGCAGGGTCTGCCCGGTGGCGTAACGGGCCGTGACGAAGGTGAGGCAGGCGTCGGCGATGTCCTCGGCCGTGGCGACCCGGTGCAGCGGCGCGATCGCCGACACGCCCTCCTTCAGGGCGTCCCACGTCTCGGTCCACGGCGTGGCCACGAGCCCCGGCGCGACGGCGTTCACCCTGACCAGGCCGCCGGCGTGCTTGGCCATGATCGTCGTGAGGTGGTCGAGCGCGGCCTTCGACACGGCGTAGGGCAGCGAACTGCCGGTCTGGCGGATCCCGGCGATGGAGGTGACGTTGGTGATCCAGCCGTCGGGCGCCTCCCGCAGCAGCGGCAGGGCGGCCTGGCTCACCAGGAACGTGCCCACCACGTTGGTGCGCAGGACGGTGTCCCAGTGCTCGGTGGTGACGGCCTCGATGTCGGCCAGTGGGACGTCGACGGTGACACCGGCGTTGTTCACCAGCCCGTCGAGGCGGCCCCAGCGGTCGCGCGCCGCGTCGACCAGCGCAGCCCCGGTGGCCGGGTCGCCGATGTCGCCCCGGACGTAGACGGCGTCGGGCAGGTCGGCGGCGACCGCCTCGCCGGCCGCGACCGAGGTGACCGAGTTGACGACCACCCCCGCCCCGAGCCCCGCCAGGCGGCGGGCGACCGCCTCGCCGATGCCGCTCGATGATCCGGTGACGATGACGGCCTGTCCGGTGAGGTTCACGTCCGTTCCCTTCGGGTCCAACGTGGCCACCGGTGCCCGGCCGGGCGCCGCACGACACCACGCCGCCCGATGATGCCCGCTGCGGTTGCGGGACGCGTGCGGGCGAAGCGTCGGCGTCGGGCGGAGGCTCAGCCGCCGGCGCGGAACGCCTCGGAGACGCCGGGGCCGTCGTCGGGCGGGTCGCCCATGGTGCGCCGGTGGATGTCGGCGTCGGCGTCCTCCGGGGCATCGTCCTCCGGCTCGACCTCGATGTCGGCCTCGGTCGGTTGCAGGTCGTCGGGTCCGTCCATGCCGGGGGACTACCCCGCCGGTCGCCACCGACACGCCACCGGCCGCGTGGACGGTCGGTGTCAGCTGCCCGTCCGCACGGCCACCCACGACGAGATGCGCTCCAGCGCGTCTGCCGCCTCGGGCACGCCGTCCAGGAACGGCCACACGTGCACCAGCCCCTCCTCCACCTGCAGGTCGACGGAGACCCCCGCCTCGCGGGCGCGGGAGGCGAACGTGAGGCTGTCGTCCAAGAGGATCTCGGCGGTGCCGACGAGGACGAGCAGCGGGGGGAGCCCGGCCAGGTCGGCGAGCACCGGCGAGACGAGCGGCCGGCGCAGGTCATCGCCGGCGTAGTCCGCCGCGCTGCGGGCCAGGCTCGTGGCCCGCAACATCGGGTCGGCGGCCGCCTTCTCGGTGATCGCGGCGGCCGTCAGCGTGAGGTCCAGCCACGGCGACAGCAGCACGGCACCGGCCGGCAGCAGGGCGCCCTCGTCGCGGAGGCGGAGCAGCAGGGCGGTGACGAGCCCCCCACCGGCGGAGTCGCCGGCCACCACGATGCGAGCCGGGTCGGTGCCGTCGTCGACCAGGCGCCGGTAGACGGTGCCGGCGTCGTCGAGGCCGGCCGGGTGCGGGTGCTCAGGTGCCAGGCGGTAGTCGACGGCCACGGCGTCGCGCCCGCACGCTCGGGCCAACCGGGCCACGAGCGACCGATGGCTGGCCAGCGAGCCCGCCGTGTACGAGCCGCCGTGGAGGTAGAGGAGCAGGTCGGCGGCGTCGGCCCCGCTCGGGTGCGACCGCTCGCAGGGGATGCCGTCCACCTCGAACGGCTGCACCTCGACGTCCTCGGGCACCGGGAAGATCGCCCCCGACGCCTCGAGCGACGCACGCGCCTCCTCGTACGAGGGGAGGTCCGGCGCCTGGGCCGCCAGCTCGCGGAGGAGGGCCACGACCTGCTGGTGCTGCTCGCTCGGCATCCCCCAACCTTCGCGCCTGCGAGGTCGGCGCAAGGGAGGACCCGTGGCCACCCGTGCCGAAGACCTGCACGTGAGCCAGTGGACGGATTCCTCGTGCGGGCGCTGTGCCGAGCTCGAAGCGCAGGTGCAGCACCTCAGCGCGGCCCTCGCCGAGTGCCTGGACGCCACCGGCTCGGGCGAGGTCCTGCTCGGGCCCGCGCCTGCGCTCCCGCCTCGCTCGTGGGACGTGCTCGAGCTCATCGCGCGCGGCCTCACCAACCGCGAGATCGCCGCCGAGCTGATCGTGTCGCCCCACACGGTCAAGACGCACGTGAAGCGCGCCTACGCCGCCATCGGCGTGACGACCCGGGCCGCGGCGACGCGGTGGTACCTGGAGCACCGCCGCCACCGCCCGGCGGCGGCCTGACGGCGTCGGAGGGCCGCCGAGCACCCATGGCGCTCGGCAGCGGTCGACCGGGTAGAGGTGC
>DATAGR010000739.1:0-3901 GCA_036263575.1 Aquihabitans sp.
GGCAGGGATCGTTGCGCGTTTTCGCCCCGGTTCCCCGTCCCGCTCGGACCACCCCATGACCACCCCCGACCACGTCGTGGTCGCCGACGGCCTGCACCGCACCCACGGGTGCGGCGCCACCAAGGTCGCCGCCGTCCGCAACCTGACCGTGCGCATCGAGCGCGCCACCTTCACCGTCGTGCTCGGCGCGTCGGGCGCCGGCAAGACCACCCTCCTGCACCTGCTGGCCGGGCTCGAGCAGCCCGACGTCGGCACGGTGACGGTCGGCGGGGTCGACCTAGCCTCGCTCGACGAGGCCGCCCGCACCGTCTTCCGCCGCCGCTACATCGGGCTGGTGTTCCAGCACAGCGAGCTCGTCCCCTACCTCACGGCTCGCAGCAACCTCGTCCTGCCCTACGTGCTCGACAAGCGCGACCCCGACCCGGCGTGGATGGACCGCCTGGCCCGCGCCCTGCGGATCGACGACCGCCTGGACCAGCTCCCCGCCCAGCTGTCCGGCGGCGAGGAGCAGCGGGTCGCCCTCGGCCGGGCCCTGGCCACGCGCCC
This sequence comes from Aquihabitans sp., assembly GCA_036263575.1. Lineage (GTDB taxonomy): Bacteria > Actinomycetota > Acidimicrobiia > Acidimicrobiales > Iamiaceae > Aquihabitans. Next base: position 547 of record DATAGR010000739.1, read on the forward strand.
GGAGGTCCTGATCGCCGACGAACCCCACGGCAACCTCGACGTCCGCCAGGGCCACGAGGTCCTGCGCCTGCTGCGATCGGCCACGGACCGCTTCGGCCAGACGGTGATCCTCGCCACCCACGACCACCGCAGCATCGCCTACGCGGATCGCGTGCTGGTCCTCGCCGACGGCGAGCTGGCCCACGACGTGCACCAGCCCGACCCGGGCGCGGTGCTCGAGCTGCTCGCCTCGTGAGCGGGCCGGCGAGGGGCGCCCGCCCATGACCTTCACCGCGCTGCTCGCTGCCGCGCTGCGCTTCCAGCGGCGCCACATCCTGGGCCGCACCGTCGCGGTGGCCACCGGCCTCGTCATGGTGGTCGCCGTGCTCGAGCTCCAGGCCGCCCTCGACCGGGGCGTCGAGGCGCCGCCGGCCGACCTCGGACCCAGCACGGCGGTGGTCGTGCGGTCGTCGCCGGAGTTCTCCACGTTCGGCGCCGCCCAGCGCCCGGGGATCGGGGTCGAGGGCGTGGCGGCCATCGCCGCCAGCCCGGGCGTGGGACGGGCCGAGGGCGAGGACCAGGGTCGGATCGGCGTGGTGCACGAGGGCGCGCGGCGCAGCACGCGGCTCGGCACCTGGTTCGAGGACGACGGCTTCCGCCCGGTGAGCGTCCTGTTCGGCGCGCCACCCGTCGAGGCCACGGTGGCCGTGACGACATCGCTGGCCGACGACCTGGGCCTGGAGGTGGGCGACCCCATCGAGCTCGTGGGCCGGGTGCGGACGCCGACCACCGTCGCCGCCATCGTCGAGGCGCGCGCCGAGGGCGCCGACGCCCCGGACGTCTACGCCCCGCTGCTCGCCGCCAACGCGGTCGTCGGCACCGAGGGCCGCGTGGGCAGGGTCGTCGTCGCCGGGAGCGGCACGGCGGAGGAGCTGGCCAGCGCGGTGTACGTCGCCAACCCCGAGCTGGAGACGTTGACCCGCGCCCGCCTCGACGACGAGCGCACGCGCACCGAGCGCGACCGGGCCGCCGGCACCCGTCGGCTGCTCACGCTCTTCGCCGGGATCGCCGTCGCCGTGACCGCGCTCATCGTCGTCTCGGGGACGGCTGCGGCCGTCGTCCGCCGCACCGGCGAGCTGGCAACGCTCCGCACCGCTGGGGCCACCCCCCGCCAGGTGCGGACGCTCGTCCTGGCCGAGGCGGCCACGGTGGGCGTGGTGGGCGGCCTGCTCGCCGGGCCGCTCGGCACCGCCGCGGCCGGGCTGCTCCACCGGGGCGCCGGCGGCCTCGGGCTCACCACCACCGATGCCGCGCCGCGGCTCGACCTCGGCGTGCTCGCCGCCGCGGTGGTGCTGGGCGTGGTGCTCGGCCTGGTCGGGGCGTGGTTCCCCGCCCGCCGGGCCGGGCGGCTCTCGGTCCGGGCCGCGCTCGGCGACCTGGCCCAGCCGGCGGGGCGCATCGTCGGCCGGGCCGCGGTGGTCGGCGTGGCCGTCGCCGCGGCCGGCCTGATCGTGTCCGGCACCGGCGCCCGGGCCGACGCCGACCTCGGGCGAGCCGGGTTGGCCGGGCTCCTGCTGGTCGTCGGATCGTGCATCCTGGCCGCCGCCGCGGTCGGGGCTGCGACGGCGCTCCTCGCCTCGGTCCTGCCGAGCCGCCGGTGGCCGGTGGGCCGCCTCGCCGTCGGGAACCTGGCCCGCTCCCCCGCCCGCACCGCCGGCACCGCGGTGAGCATCCTGGTGGGCGTGGGCCTGGTGATGTTGACGAACGTGCTCACCAGCAGCTTCCAGGCCAACGTGGCCACGTCGGTCGACCGGCTGTACCGGGCCGACGTGGTCGTGGCCGGCGAGGGCGAGGTGCCCGGCGTGGCGCGCGCCGATGCCGAGGCGGTGGCCGACACCTTCGGCGTGGAGGCCTCGACCCCCGTCCGCGAGGGCTCGGTGAAGGTGGGCGCCGACGTCGCCACCGCCATCGCGCTCGACCCGGCCGCCGAGCTCCTCGGCCCGGCCTTCTCGACCTCGGCGGCCCGCGCCTTTGCCAGCGGCGACGGCGGCATCCTCGTGCGCGCCGGGCTGGGGCCCTCGCGGGGCACCGACGTGACCGTCACCGGGGCCGAGGGCGCCGTCGAGACCACCGTCGCCGGCACGTTCACCGGGCGCCTCGTCGACGGCTCGGGCGGCCGCATCGACGTCGTGGTGCCGCTCGACCTGGCCGACGACGTCCTGCCGCCCGGCCCGGACCGCGCCGTGCTCGCCCGCACCATCGGCGACGTCGGCCCGGCCGAGGTCGCCCGGCTGGCCGGCGCCGACCCCGCCCTCCAGGCGTCCTCGCTCGGCGCCTTCGGCCGCCGCACCGCGGCGTCCGCCGACCGGGCGTTCGCCCTCTCCGTCGCGCTGCTCGCCATGACGCTGGTGACGTCGGTGATCGGCCTGGCCAACACGGTCGCGGCGTCGGTCGCCGAGCGTCGGCGGGAGGTGTCGGTGCTCCGCGCCCTCGGCCTGGGCGCCGGCCAGCTGGCTCGTCTGGTGACCCTCGAGACCGCGATACTGGCGGCCATGGTCGCCGTCGCCGCCACCGTGGTCGCCGCGGCGACCGGTGCGATGCTCGTCGGCAGCGTAGCCCCCGAGGGCACCCCGATCAGCGTGCCGTGGGTGCGCCTGGCGCTGATCGGCGCGGCGGCCACCGCGCTCTGCTCGCTGGCCGGGCTGGTCCCGGCCCTCCGCGCCACCCGGATCCCCGTCAACGAGGGGCTCGTCGACGAATGACGGCGGCCACGACCACGCGGCCGCCCCGTCCGGTTGAGCCCACGGCGCCACCGCCGCGCCGCCCGCCGTGGACCCGACGAGCGCGGAGCGAGCGTGGCGCCCTCGTCGGTCTCAGCCTGCTCGTGCTGGTCGTCACGGTCCTCCACCGTGCCGGCGACCTCCTGCCCGAGACCAAGCTGGACCTGCTCGTCGACCCTGGCCGGTTCCTCAGCCGGGCGACGTTCTTCTGGGACGCCTCCGCCGACTTCGGCCGGATCCAGAACCAGGCCGTCGGCTACCTCTGGCCGATGGGGCCGTTCTTCCTCGAGGGCGACGCGCTCGGCATCCCGCCGTGGTTCGTCCAGCGGCTGTGGCTCGCCGCGCTCGTGGTGCTCGCCCTGTGGGGCATGCACGCCGTGCTGCGCAACCTCGAGGTCGGCACGCCGGCCAGCCGCGTCGTCGGGGCGGCGACCTACGCCCTCGCCCCGAGCTTCCTCGCCACGATGATCTACCAGTCGGCGGCCCAGATCCCCGTGGCGGCGCTGCCGTGGATCGTGGCACCGCTGGTCCGCCGCGACCCCGACGGCACGATCCCGCGCCGGGCCGCGTGGCGCTCGGGGCTCGCCGTCGCCTGC
>DATAGR010000740.1:0-2660 GCA_036263575.1 Aquihabitans sp.
GATCTCGGCGGGGATGCGCCGGTAGGCGGCGGCGTGGGGGTAGCCACGGAGGCGCCAGCCGGCGTAGGCGGCGAGGTAGGCGCGCAGGAAGCCCGCGACCCCCTGCTCGCGCCACTGCCGGACGTGCTCGAGCTCGTGGGCGAGCAGGTGGGTCCGCTCGGCCAGGCGCCGGCGGACGATCACCGTCGAGCCGAGGGTCCACGCGCCCGCGCCCGGCGGGACCGGGCCGCCGATCCAGAGGCGGTAGCCGGGACGGCGCTCGACGCGCCCCCACCGCAGGTGCCACCGGCCGGCGCGTCCCCGTCCCACGCCCGCCAGCCTGCCGGGCGCGCCGAGCGGGGTGGAGGATGCCCGGGGAGCGAGGCCGCCGGCCATCGCCCGCCCTAGAAGAGCTGGCGGCTGAGCGCCCGGCGGTACTCGACGGTGCGGGGGTCGGTCGGGCCCATGAGCTCGAGCAGGTCGAGGTACTCCTGGCGGGCGTCGTCGTCGCCCTTGACCCGGGTGAGCAGCTCCTGGAGCTTGGCCTCGACGTCGACCCCGGCCAGCGGGCCCTGGTCGGCATCCTCGACCGGTGCGCCGGTTCGGGCCAGGGCGGCCACCCGCCGGGTCTCGGGCGACTCGGGGATCTTGTGCAGCATGGCGAGGGCGTCGTCGGGCCGGCCCTCGTGGACGTACAGCTCGGCCAGCGCGATGACGGCGCCGGGGTGGCCGGGCACCTCGTCGAGCACCTTCAGCAGCGAGGCCTCGTCGCCCGCCTCGAGGAGCGCGGCCACGGCGCGCTCGGACTCCGACGGCAGCAGGGACTCGACGAACTGTCGGACCTTCGCCTCGGGCTGGGCGCCGATGAAGCTGGCCACGACCTTGCGCTGGTACACGGCGTGGACGGCGGGGATGCCCTGCACCTGGAAGGCCTGTGAGAGGCCCGGGTTCTCGTCGGTGTTGACCTTCGCCAGCACGACCTCGCCGTCGGTCTCGCCGACCACCTTCTCGATGATCGGACCGAGCGTGCGGCACGGGCCGCACCACGGCGCCCACAGGTCGACGACGACGGGCACCTGGTCGGAGCGCTCCAGGATCTCCGCTTCGAACGTGGCATCGGTGACGTCGATCATGCCGAGCACGCTACCGGTGCCCCGGCCCGGTCACGCCGTGGCCGGGCCCCCGGGCAGCGACCCGACACGGCACTAGGTTGGCCCCCGATGAACGACCCCCGAACGTCCACCCCGGGCGTCGACGTGGACCGGGTGACCGCCTGGTTCGTCGAGCACGCCGGACCCGTGACGCCCCCCTTGCGGTTCGAGCTGATCGCCGGCGGGCGCTCCAACCTGACCTACCGGGTGACGGACCAGGCCGACGGCGACTGGGTCCTCCGGCGGCCGCCGACCGGTCACGTGCTCGCCACCGCCCACGACATGGGGCGCGAGCACCGGATCATCTCGGCGCTGGCGCCGACCGACGTGCCGGTGGCGCCGGTGATCGGCCTGTGCACGGACGCCGCCGTCAACGACGCCCCGTTCTACGTCATGCAGTACGTCGACGGCCTCGTGCTGCGCGACGCCGGCGTGGCGGCCACGGTCACGCCCGAGGTCCGGCGGCGGGCGGGGCTCTCGGTGGCCGAGACGCTCGCCAAGATCCACGCCGTCGACCCCGACGCGGTCGGCCTCGGCGCGCTCGGTCGCAAGGAGGGCTACATCGCCCGCCAGCTCAAGCGCTGGAACGGACAGTTCGAGCAGTCGCTCACCCGCGAGGTCCCCACGGTGGTCGAGGCGTACCAGCGCCTCCTCGGCGGCATGCCCGAGCAGGGCCCGGCCGCGATCGTCCACGGCGACTACCGGCTCGACAACTGCATGGTCGACGCCTCCGGCGAGGTCATCGCCGTCCTCGACTGGGAGATCTGCACGCTCGGCGACCCCCTCGCCGACCTCGGCGTGCTGATGGTGTACTGGACCGAGGCCGGGGACCCCTACGCGGCGCTGCCCGGCGCCGCCACCACGCTCGAGGGCTTCCCCACGAGGGCGGAGATGGTGGCCGCCTACGAGGCGGCGGGCGGCCGGTCCGTCGGCGACCTCGACTACTACATCGCCTTCGGCTACTGGAAGCTGGCCTGCATCCTCGAGGGCGTGTACGCCCGCTACAAGGCCGGCGCCATGGGCAACGACGGCGCCGACGCCGACGCCTTCGGCGACATGGTGGACCTCCTCGGCCGGGCCTCGCTCGGCTACCTCGACAAGATCGACGCCTGACGTGGCCCTCTACGACCTCCACGACCAACCCTCGCTCGACGCCCCCGTCCTCGTGGTGGTGCTCGAGGGCTGGATCGACGCCGGCTACGCCGCCGGCACCGCCGTGAAGACGCTGCTCGACGGGCTCGACACCTATCCGGTGGCGACGTTCGACGCCGACCAGCTCCTCGACCACCGGGCCCGGCGCCCGATCATGCACCTCGTCGAGGGCGTGAACACCGGGCTGTCGTGGCCCGGCATCGAGCTGCGAGCCGGGACCGACGAGGACGGCCACGACCTGCTCCTCCTCCTCGGCGCCGAACCCGACCACGCCTGGCGCGGCTTCACCGAGGCCGTGGTGGAGCTGGCCCAGGACCTCGGCGTGCGGCTGGTGGTCGGCCTCGGCGCGTACCCGGCCACCGTGCCCCACACCCGTCC
>DATAGR010000741.1:0-1755 GCA_036263575.1 Aquihabitans sp.
CTGCTGCACCTGGTGGCCGAGCGGATCGAGGTCGCGCCCGGTCACCAGCTGGTCGCGCCGCAGCTCCTGCGCTCCCAGGCCCTCGACCTGCTCTACGCCGCCGTGCGGCGCGGCGAGCTCTCCGAGCAGGAGGCGCTGGAGCGGCACGAGGCCCTGACCGCCGTGAAGGTGCGCCTGCTCGGCGACCGGGTCTCCCGCCGCACGGCCTGGCGGATCGCGCGGGAGCAGGGCTGCACCTCGACCCTCGAGGCGGAGTACCTCGCGGTCACCCGGTTGCAGGCCGACGTGTTCGTCAGCGTGGACCCGTCGGCCCGCGCCCGGGCCGACGGCGTCGTCCCGCTGGGCACGGTCGAGCAGCTCCAGGTGACCTAGTGGGACGCGGGGGCGTCTTTCAGTCGGCGGGCTCGTCCACCCACCCGGGCCCGTTGACCTCACCGGGACCGGCCAGGTCGGCGGCGTCGACGATCGTGTACGCGTAGCCCTGCTCGGCGAGGAAGCGCTGCCGGTGCGCGGCGTACTCGGCGTCCAGGGTGTCGCGGCTGACCACCGTGTAGAAGTGCGCCTGCCGCCCGTCGGCCTTGGGCCGCAGCACCCGGCCGAGCCGCTGGGCCTCCTCCTGCCGCGAGCCGAAGGTGCCCGACACCTGCACCGCGACCGCGGCCTCGGGCAGGTCGATGGAGAAGTTGGCCACCTTGGACACCACGAGCGTGCGGATCTCGCCGTTGCGGAAGGCGTCGAAGAGCTTCTCCCGCTCCCGATTGGTCGTCGACCCCTGGATCACCGGGGCGTCCAGCGCGGTGCCGAGCTCATCGAGCTGATCGAGGTAGGCGCCGATGACCAGCGAGGGCTCGTCGGGGTGCCGCTCCAGCACCCGGCGGATCACCGGCAGCTTGGACTGGGCGGTCGCCGCGATGCGGTACCGCTCCTCGGGCTCGGCGACGGCGTAGGTCATCCGCTCCTCGTCGTCGAGGGCCACCCGCACCTCGATGCACTCGGCGGGCGCGATGTAGCCCTGGGCCTCGATGTCGCGCCACGGGGCGTCGTAGCGCTTGGGCCCGATGAGGGAGAAGACGTCGTCCTCCCGGCCGTCCTCGCGCACCAGGGTGGCGGTGAGGCCGAGCCGGCGGCGTGACTGCAGGTCGGCGGTCAGCCGGAAGATCGGCGCGGGCAGCAGGTGCACCTCGTCGTAGACGATCAGGCCCCAGTCCTGGGCGTCGAAGAGGTCCAGGTGCCGGTACTCGCCCTTCCGGCGGGTCGTGATCACCTGGTAGGTGGCGATGGTGACCGGCCGGATCTCCTTGCGCTCGCCGGAGTACTCGCCGATCTCCTCCTCGGTGAGCGAGGTGCGGGCGATGAGCTCGCGCTTCCACTGCCGCCCGGCCACCGTGTTGGTGACCAGGATGAGCGTGGTCGCCTTCGCCTCGGCCATGGCGGCGGCCCCGACCAGCGTCTTGCCCGCCCCGCAGGGCAGGACGACGACGCCCGACCCACCGGCCCAGAAGCCTTCGACGGCCTCCTGCTGGTAGTCGCGCAGGTGCCAGCCGGACTGGTCGAGCTCGATCGGGTGCGCCTGACCGTCCACGTAGCCGGCGAGGTCCTCGGCGGGCCAGCCCACCTTGAGCAGCGCCTGCTTGAGCCGCCCGCGCTCGGAGGCGTGCACGACGACGGTGTCCTCGTCGATCCGGGCGCCGAGCATGGGCGCGACCCGCTTGGACCGGACGACCTCCTCCAACACCGCGCGGTCGGACGTGGTCA
>DATAGR010000742.1:0-2363 GCA_036263575.1 Aquihabitans sp.
GGCGGTGAGCCCGGACGCCGTACCGGCCGCCAGGTCGATCTCGCCGGTGAGCAGCACGAACACCAGGCCCATCGCGATGATGGTGCGCCCGGCGCCCTGCTGGAGGAGGTTGGCCAGGTTGAGCAGGCCGGGGAAGGTGCCGCTGTTGTCGAGCACCGAGAACAGCACCAGCAGCACCAGCAGGCCCAGGAGCGCCGGCAGGGCGCCGAGCTCGCCGGAGCGCAGGCCCCGGAAGTAGTCGCGGATCGCCTCACCGGTCGTCTTGGTGGTGGTGTCGATGCCGAAGTCGGCGGCGCGGCTGCCCGACGCCGTCTGCTCGGCCGCGCCCGGCTTCTCCTCGGGGCCGCCCGCGGGGCCCTTCTTGTCGAGTGGGGTGGCCATCTACACCGTCACCTGCTCCGGTCGCTGCAGGCCGAGGTCGCCGGACCGGCCCGCGGTGATGAGTTCGACGATCTGCGAGTGGCTCACGTCGCGCGCCGGCACCTGCGCGACCATCCGCCCGAGGTAGAGGCACGCGATGCGGTCCGACACCTCGAACACGTCGGCCATGTTGTGGCTGATGAGCACCACACCCAGGCCCTGCTCGGCGAGGCGGCGCACCAGGTCGAGCACCTGGCGGGTCTGCGCGACGCCGAGCGCGGCCGTGGGCTCGTCGAGCAGCACGACCTTGGAGTCCCACAGCACGGCCTTGGCGATGGCCACGGTCTGGCGCTGCCCACCGGACAGCGCCGCGACGGGCATCCGCACCGAGGTCACGGTGCGCACCGACAGCGACGCGAGCGTGCGCCGCGCGGCCTGCTCCATGTCGGCCTCGTCCAGCAGCCACGGCTTGCCGCGCTCCCGGCCGAGGAACATGTTCTGCACGATGTCGAGGTTGTCGGCGAGCGCGAGGTCCTGGTAGACGACCTCGATGCCCAGCCGGCTGGCGTCGGTGGGCGAGGTGATCGAGACGGGCGCGCCGTCGAAGAGGACCTCGCCGCCGTCGGTCGGGTGGATGCCGGCGACGCACTTGACCAGCGTCGACTTGCCGGCGCCGTTGTCGCCGACGAGGGCGGTGACCTCGCCGGCCCGCACGGTCAGGTCGACGCCGTGCAGCACCTGGACGGCGCCGAACCGCTTGTCGACGCCGCGGAGTTCGAGGATGGGATCGGACATGGGTGCCCCTCCGGGGCCCGTGAGCGGCTACGAGTGCTCTAGCACCCGTAGCCGCTCACGAGGGGTCGTCGGGTCAGCTGATGCCGAGCTCGGTGCAGGCGGCCTGGGTCTCGGCCACGCAGATCTCGCTGGCCTGGGCGAAGCCGTCCTCGACCACGTCGGAGACGTTGTCGCGGGTGATCAGCTGCGGCTCGAGCAGCACCGACTTGACCTGCCGGTTGCCCTCGGTGTCCTCCACCGTGCCGGTGGCGATCGCGTCGGCGGCGGCGGTGTCGCCCGCGGCCAGCGCGGCGGCGAGCTGGGCGGTGGCCTCGGCCTCGGCCTTGATCGGCTTGTAGACCGTCATGTACTGGTCGCCGCGCAGGATGGCCTGCAGGCCGTCGGGGGTGGCGTCCTGACCGGTCACCGGCACGGTGCCGTTCAGGCCGTACTTCTGCAGCACGGTGATGATGGCGCCGGCGAGGCCGTCGTTGGCGGCGAGGACGCCGCCGACGGTGCCGCCGTTGCCCACGAGCAGCTGCTCGAAGGTGGTGCCGCCGATCTGGTTGTCCCAGTCCTCGATGGCCTGGCTGGCCACCTGGGTCAGGGCGCCGGAGTCGTAGAGCGGCTGGAGCACCGTCAGCGCGCCGTTGTAGAACAGCGTCGCGTTGTTGTCGGTCGGGGCCCCGCGGATCTCGATGACCTGCGCGCCCTGCTTGCCCTCCAGGGCCTGGGCGAGGCCCTGGCCCTGCAGCGCGCCGACGGCCTCGTTGTCGAACGACACGTAGTAGTCGCTCGACCCGCCGAGGGAGAGGCGGTCGTAGTCGATGGTCGGGATGCCCTGGGCCTTGGCCTTGGCGGCCACGTCGGCCCCGAGCTCGCTGGTGATGGCCGCGATGACCAGCACGTCGACGCCGGCGGCGATGAAGCCGTCGGCCAGGGTCGAGAAGCGCTGCTCGTCGCCCTGGGCGTTCTGGACGTCGGCGTCCAGGCCGGCGGCGGCCATGGCCTCCTCCAGCAGCGGCTTGTCGAAGCCCTCCCACCGGGCCGAGCTCTCGGTCTCGGGCAGGATCACGCCGACGGTGGGGGCGTCGGCCGCCACCTCGGGTGCGGCCGGGGCGCCGCCGCCGGCCGGGGCGGCGGAGTTGGCCCCGCAGGCCGCGAGGGCCAGGGCCAGACCGAGCCCGACCGCCGCCTGAGCGGTTCTCCTGATGCGCATGCTGGGTCCT
>DATAGR010000743.1:0-12248 GCA_036263575.1 Aquihabitans sp.
CGTTCGAGGTGTGGGGCCGCACGACGCCGCGCGAGCGCAGCGAGCGCCTGCTCGCCCTGGCCGACGCCGTGGCGGCCGACCTGCCGGAGCTGAAGCGCCTCGAGATGCGCAACGTCGGCAAGCCGGCGTCGATCGTGGACTTCGAGTTCGACCTGACGGTCGACAACCTCCGGTTCTTCGCCGGTGCCGCGCGCTGCCTCGACGGCGCCGCGGCGGGGGAGTACCTCGCCGACCACACGTCGATGCTGCGGCGCGAGCCGCTCGGCGTGGTCGCCGGGATCGCGCCGTGGAACTACCCGCTGAACATGGCCACGTGGAAGTTCGGCCCTGCGCTGGCGGCCGGCAACACGTTCGTGCTCAAGCCGTCGGAGCTCACGCCGCTGACCGCCATCCGCCTCGCCGAGCTCGCTGCCGACATCCTCCCGCCGGGCGTGTTCAACGTGGTCCTCGGCCAGGGCGAGACGGTGGGCGACGCCCTCGTGCGCCACCCCGACGTCGCCATGGTCTCGCTCACCGGCGACGTCGCCACCGGGAAGCTGATCGCCCGCAACGCCGCCGACAGCCTCAAGCGGGTCCACCTCGAGCTGGGTGGCAAGGCCCCGGTCGTGGTGTTCGACGACGCCGACCTCGACGCGGTGGTGGCCACGCTGGTGGAGGCCGGCTACTACAACTCGGGCCAGGACTGCACCGCCCCGTGCCGGGTGCTGGCCGGGTCCGGCCGGTACGAGGACCTCGTCGGCGCGCTGGCCGACGCCGCTGGTTCGCTCGCGGTCGGCGACCCGTTCGACCCCGACACCGCGATGGGCCCGGTCGTGTCGGCGTCGCAGCTCGACCGCGTCGCGGCGATGGTGGGCCGGGCGACCGATGCCGGCGCCGAGGTCGTGGCCGGCGGGAGGGCGCCCGACCGTGCCGGGTTCTTCTACGAGCCGACGGTCGTCGCCGGGGCCGACCAGGCCAGCGAGATCGTGCAGCGCGAGGTGTTCGGGCCGGTGATCTCGGTGCAGCGCTTCACCGACGAGGCCGAGGCGGTGCGGTGGGCGAACGACGTCGACTACGGGCTCGCAGCCTCGGTGTGGACCTCCGATGTCGGCCGGGCCATGCGCCTGGCGCGCGACCTGAGGTTCGGCACCGTCTGGGTCAACGACCACATCCCGATCGTCTCCGAGATGCCGCACGGCGGCTTCAAGGCCAGCGGCTACGGCAAGGACATGTCGATCCACGCCCTCGAGCACTACACCGAGCTCAAGCACGTCATGATCAAGCTCTGACGGAGGCTCCTGCCGCTCGGCTCAGGGGCGGTCCTGGTGGCGGAACCACCGCCCGACGAGGGGGAGGTACGCCCGGCGGAGGCGGTGGGCCGGGATGGGACGGTGCCGCAGCTCGGCGAACGACGGCGGCGGGACCTCGCCCAGCACGGTGCCGGCCAGCCGGTGGCCGAGCCAGGTGTTGAGGGCGACGCCCGAGCCGTTGCACCCTGTGGCGTACCACGCGCCTCGGAGCTGCCCGACGTGGGGCAGGCGGTCGAGGGTGATCGCGACCTGCCCGCCCCAGCGGTGGGTCACGGCCACGTCGGCGAGCTGCGGGTGGGTGCGGCGCATCGAGTCGGCCAGGTACGCACCGGCCTCGGCGACCGTGCTCTGCGCGAGGCTGCGTCGTCCGCCGAAGAGCAGCCGGCCGTCGGGCGAGAGACGCCAGTAGAACAGCAGGTTCTTGGTGTCGACGAACATCCGTCCCTTGGGGCTCACCGACGCCGCCAGGTCGGGTGCGAGGGGCTCGGTGGCCACGATGAAGCTGCCGATCGGCAGCACGCGGCGGGCCAACTCGGGCAGCAGCCCGTCGGCGTGGGCGTTGGTGGCCACGATGACGTGGTCGGCGCGCAGGACGCCGGCCGGCGTGTGGACCAGGTGGCCGGTGCCCCACGGCTCGAGGCCGATCGCCGGGCAGCGGTCGCGCACCGAGGCACCGGCACGCAGGGCCAGCGCCGCGAGCCCGGCGTGGAGCTTCGCCGGGTGCAGGCCACCGGTGCGGTCGTAGACGACGCCGCCGTGGAACGCGTCGGACCCGATCTCGGCGGCCAGGTCCTCGCGCTCGACGTAGCGCACCGGCTCGCCGAAGCGGTCGGCGTGCTCGACCACCAGCTTGCGGAGGTGCGGCACGAGGCGCGGCGTGTGCGCCAGGTACAGCTGCCCGCTGCGCTCGTAGTCGCACGGGATGCCCTCGGTCGCGATCAGGTCCTCGAGGTGGTCGAACGCCTCGTTGACCTCGCGGTGCATGCGCAGGCCGAGCTCGCCGTGCGTGCGCTCGAGCGTCGCCGGACCGGCCTTGAGCTCCGGGATCGCCATCCCGCCGTTGCGGGTGTGGGCGCCGGTGCCGAAGGCCTCCTTCTCCAGCACCACCACCTCGTGGCCGGCCCCGGCGATCGTGCGGGCGGCGGCGAGGCCGGCGTACCCGCCACCCACCACGACCGTGTGCACGCGGCCGGGGAGCGGCCCCACCTCAGGCAACGGGGGCAGCGGCACCTGCTCCTGCCACAGCACGGCGTCGGCGGGCGCGTCCACCGGGCGATCGTAGGCAGGCGGTGCCACCATGGGCCCCGGCAGCGCCCGCCCGCCCCCGAGGAGCCGACCGTGACCGAGCACGACCTGATCATCCGCGGCGGCGAGGTCGTCGACGGCACCGGCGGTCCGGCCCGCACCGCCGACGTGGCCATCGCCGGCGGCGTCGTGACGGCGGTGGGGGAGGTGCCGGCCGCCGATGCCGCGCGCCGCACGATCGACGCCACCGGCCTGCTCGTGACGCCCGGCTTCGTCGACATCCACGCCCACTACGACGGCCAGGCCACGTGGTCGGGCCGGCTCGATCCGTCGAGTTGGCACGGCGTCACCACGGTGGTGGCCGGCAACTGCGGGGTCGGCTTCGCGCCCGTGCACCCGGCCGACCACGACACCCTGATCGAGCTGATGGAAGGCGTGGAGGACATCCCGGGCGTCGCCCTCCAGGAGGGCCTGCGCTGGAACTGGCGCACGTTCCCCGAGTTCCTCGACGCCCTCGACGCCGGCGGCGGCTTCGACGTCGACCTCGCCGTCCACGTGCCCCACGGTCCGCTGCGGCTGCACGTGATGGGGCAGCGGGGCGCCGACCGCGAGCCGGCGACACCGGCCGACATCGACGCCATGGCCGCCCTCGCCGCCGAGGCGGTCGCCGCCGGCGCGATCGGCTTCTCGACCAGCCGCACGCTCAACCACCGGACCAGCCGGGGCGAGCCGGTGCCCTCGTTGCTGGCCGAGGCCGACGAGCTGGTGGGCATCGCCCGAGCGATCGGGGGGACCGGGCAGGGCGTGCTCCAGGTCGTCTCCGACTTCGGCGACCTCGACGCCGAGTTCGCCCTGTGCCGGCGGATGGTCGAGGAGTCGGGTCGCCCGCTGTCCTTCTCGCTCCTGCAGTTCCCCGGGCGCCGGTGGCGCGACCTGCTGGAGCACCTCGAGCGGGCCAACGCCGACGGCCTGCCCATCACCGCCCAGGTGGCGCCCCGGGCGGTCGGCGTGCTGCTCGGCCTCGAGTGCACCCTCCACCCGTTCCTCGGCAACCCCGTCTACGGCGAGATCGGCGACCTCCCGCTCGCCGAGCGGGTGGAGGCGCTGCGCGACCCGATGTTCAAGGCGCGGGTCCTCGACGCCGCGGACCCCTCCGGTGGGCTGGTCCGCCAGCTCGACGCCACCTACGAGCTCGGCGACCCGCCCGACTACGAGCCCGACCCATCGACCAGCATCGCCGCCCAGGCCGCCCGCGCCGGCCGTGATCCGCTCGACCTCGCCTACGACCTGCTGCTGGCCGACGACGGCCACGCGTTCCTGTACCTGCCGGTCCTGAACTACCCCGACGGCAACCTCGACGCGGCCGGGGAGATGCTCGCCCACCCGAACACCGTGGTGGGCCTGGGCGATGGTGGCGCCCACGTCGGCACGATCTGCGACGCCAGCTTCCCGACCACCCTGCTCGCCCACTGGGGCCGCGACCGGGACCGGGGCCGCCTCGACCTGCCGCTGCTCGTCCACCGCCAGACCCAGGCCACCGCCCGAACCGTCGGGTTCCTCGATCGAGGCGTCCTGGCGCCCGGGATGCGCGCCGACGTGAACGTGATCGACCACGCCGCGCTCACCGCCCGACGGCCCACGATGCGCCACGACCTGCCGGCGGGAGGCAAGCGCCTCGTCCAGGCCGCCGACGGCTACGTCGCCACGGTCGTGGCCGGCCACGTCACCTACGAGCACGGCGTGCCCACCGACGCCCTCCCGGGCCGCCTCGTGCGCGGCCCACGCCCGGCACCGAGCGGCGCGTCCTGAGCGTCCGGCCGGGCGCACCCGGCCGGACGGCGACCGGTGCCAGCATGGGGCGGTGACGACCCACGAGGAGCTGCTCGCCCGCCACCGCCGCGTCCTTCCGGACTGGCTGACGCTCAACTACGAGCAGCCGATCGCGCTGGTCGACGGCGCCGGGTGCCACGTGGTGGACGCCGAGGGCACCCGCTACCTCGACCTCTTCGGCGGGATCCTCACCACCATGTGCGGCTACGCGGTGCCGGAGGTGGTCGACGCCATCCGCACGCAGGCGGGGCGCATGCTCCACACCAGCACGCTGTACCTGATCGAGCCGATGATCGAGCTGGCCGAGCGCATCGCCGGGCTCTCGACCATCCCCGACGCCAAGGTGTTCTTCACGACCTCGGGCACCGAGGCCAACGAGGCCGCGCTGCTCGTGGCGTCGTCGCACCGCCGGTCGAACCAGGTGCTGGCCCTCCGCAACAGCTACCACGGCCGGTCGTTCGCCACCATGGGCATGACCGGCAACCGCGGCTGGTCGCCGTCGAGCCTCAGCCCGTTCGTGGTCCACTACGTGCAGAACGGCTACCGGTTCCGCAGCCCGTTCGGCCACCTCGACGACGCCGGCTTCACCGCTGCAGTGGTCGACGACCTGCGCGACGTCCTGGCCACGTGCACCGCCGGCGACGTCGCCGCCATGGTGATCGAGCCGATCCAGGGCGTCGGCGGCTTCACCGTGCCGCCCGACGGCATGTGGGGCGAGGTGCAGCAGGTGCTGCGCGAGCACGGGATCCTCTACGTGTCCGACGAGGTGCAGACCGGGTGGGGGCGCACCGGCGAGCACTTCTGGGGCTTCCAGGCCCACGGTGTCGAGCCGGACCTGATCACCTTCGCCAAGGGGGTGGGCAACGGCCTCCCGGTCGCGGGCGTCATCGGGCGGGGCGAGCTCATGGAGGCCGTGTCGGCCAACTCCATCTCCACGTTCGGCGGCAACCCGCTCGTCGCGGCGGGGGCCCTCGCCAACCTCGAGTACCTGCTGGACCACGACCTGCAGGCCAACGCGGCCGAGCAGGGCAAGCGCATCCGCGCCGTGCTCGACCCGCTCGTGGACCGGGTGCCGGCGGTCGGCGACGTCCGGGGCAAGGGCCTCATGATCGGCGTCGAGCTCGTCGGCGCCGACGGTCGCACGCCGGCACCCGACGCCGCCGCCGAGGTGCTGGAGGAGACTCGCCGCCGCGGCGTGCTGATCGGCAAGGGCGGCCTCCACGGCAACTGCCTTCGCATCGCGCCGCCGCTGTCGATCAGCGCGGAGGAGGCCGAGCACGGCGCCTCGGTGGTGGCCGCCGCGCTGGAGGGCCTCGACGCCGCCTAGTCTCGCCTCGCTGGTGCCGGGGGGCGCCGGCGGGTGTGGACGACGGGGGGAGGGCCCCACATGACGGTCGAGATCTTCGGCACGGTCGCGGACGGCTTCGAGAAGGTGGCCGACGTGTTCGCGGCCAACTTCGCCGAGCACGGCGAGGTCGGCGCGGCGTGCGCCGTCCGGGTGGGCGGCGAGGAGGTGGTCGACCTGTGGGCCGGCCTCGCCGACCCGGCCTCGGGGCGGGCGTACACGGGCGACACGCTCCAGCTCGTCTTCTCGAGCACGAAGGGCGTCGTCAGCGCAGCGGCCCACGTGCTCGTCCAGGAGGGGCGGCTGGACCTCGACGCGCCGGTCGCCGAGTACTGGCCCGAGTTCGCCCAGAACGGCAAGGCCGACCTGCCGGTGCGGTGGGTGCTGAGCCACCAGGCCGGCCTGGTGGGCATCGACCGCGTGCTGTCGGTCGACGAGCTCTGCGCGTGGGAGCCGTTCGTCGAGGCCCTCGCCGCCCAGGCGCCGCTGTGGGAGCCGGGGACGGCCCACGGCTACCACGCCATCACGTTCGGGCACCTCGTCGGCGAGCTGATCCGGCGCATCACCGGCCAGGGCGTCGGCGCGTACGTGCGCGACCACGTCGCCGGGCCGGTGGGCGCCGAGTTCCACATCGGCACGCCCGACGCCGACCTGGACCGCGTGGCGCCGCTGCTCGACTTCGTCGGCGGCCCGCTCGGCGACGACCCGGATCCGACCATCTCGGCGATCCTCACGCCCGGGTCGATGACCAACCGGGCGTTCATGATCGCCCCCGTGTACATCACGCACTTCAACGAGCCGCAGCTGCTGCAGGCCGAGATCCCGTCCGCGAACGGTTGCACGTCGGCCCGCTCGCTGGCCCGGATCTACGGCGGCCTGGTGTCGGAGGTCGACGGCGTCCGACTGCTCGAGCCGGCCCAGGTCGACGTCGCGCGCGCCGAGCAGGCGGCCGGCCACGACCTGGTGATGGTGGCGGAGAACCGCCTGGCGTCGGGGTACTGGCTGCCGGCCGACGGCTCGCCCAAGCTGGGCCCGGGATCGTTCGGCCACGCCGGCCTCGGCGGCTCGCTCGGCTGCGCGCTGCCCGAGCGCGAGATCGGCTTCGCCTACGTCATGAACCAGTGCCAGGCACACGTGACGGGCGATCCGCGGAGCGAGGGGCTCCTGGAAGCGGTGATGGCCTGCACGGCATGATCGGGGCGTGACGCCGCCACCGACGTTCGTGGTGGTCGTCGGCGGGGACGGCCCGGTCACCAGGCCGGACGACCTGCCGGCCGAGGCGGTGGTGGTCGCCGCGGACGGCGGACTGCACCTCGCGACCGAGCTCGGGCTCGTCGCGCACCACGTCGTCGGCGACCTCGACTCCGTGGACGCCGACGCGCTGGCCGACGCCCGATGCGCCGGTGCGATGGTCCACCGCCACCCGGCGGACAAGGACGCGACCGACGGCGAGCTCGCCCTCGACCTCGTGGTCGAGCTGGTCGGCCCCACGCCGACGCCGCGACCCCGGCTGCTCCTCCTCGGCAGGGGCGGCGGCCGCGTCGACCACCTCCTCGCCGACGTGGCCGCGCTCGCCGCCCCCCGCCTCGCGGGCCTCGACGTCGAGGCCCGCCTCGGGGCGGCCACGGTCACCGTCGTGGTGGCCGGACGGGCCCGGCGGATCACCGGCACACCGCACGAGCAGGTCTCGCTCCTGCCGGTCCACGGGCGGGCCAGGGGCGTGACCACCACCGGGCTGCGCTGGGCGCTCACCGACGCCGACCTCGTGCCCGGCACCACCCGGGCCCTCAGCAACGAGCTGGTCGGTGCGGAGGCCGAGGTGCGGGTGGGGGAGGGCACCGTCGTGGTCGTGCAGCCGGGCACCACCGCGCACACGATCGCACCACGCACGACGGCGTACGACCCGACCCCGATCGACCCGGCCGATCCACCGACCGCCCCCGCCTGACCCCACAGGGGGTCCGGGCGCCATCTGGACCGCTCGGGTCGGGGCACACTGGCGGGGATGGACGTCGTCGCCACCCTCGAGGCCCCGTGCCCGCCGGCCGAGCTCTTCACGTGGGTCGAGGACCTCGACCGGTACCCGAGCTGGCTGGAGATCGTGACCCGGGTGGAACCCACGACCGACGGCGCCTGGGCGGTCGACCTCCGGGGCCGCCTCGGCCCACTGGCCCGCTCCAAGCGGCTCCGCATGGTGCGGACCCGCCACGACGTGCCCGCCGCCGTCACCTTCGAGCGGGCCGAGCTCGACGGGCGGGACCACAGCCCGTGGGTCCTCGACGTCGACATCGCGCCGCACCCCGAGGGGTCGCAGCTGCGCATGCGCCTGCACTACGGCGGCGGGCTCTTCGGTCCGGTGCTCGAGCGCGTGCTGCGCGACGAGATCGAGCGGTCACGGGCGCGGTTGCTCGCGCTGGTGACCGGCGCCGAGCCGGCCGCGTAGGTGGGCGCCGACGAGGTGCTCGGCGCCACCACGGGGGCGGGCGGCACGACGTTCGTGGTCGCGTCGGGCGTCGCCGAGCGCATCGAGCTGTGCCTGTTCGCCGGCGACGGCACCGAGACCGACCGCCTCGACCTGACGCCCGGCGAGGACGCCCTCTGGCGGGCGTCGGTCCCCGGCGTGGGCGACGGCCAGCGCTACGGCTTCCGCGTGCACGGGCCCGGCGACCCGGCGCGCGGCCACGCCTGCGACCCCGCCAAGCTGCTGGTCGACCCGGCGGCGCGGCGGGTCGCCGGCGAGCTGCGCTGGGCGCCCGAGCTCACCGTGCCTGGCGTCGACTCCTCGCCGTTCGTCCCGCGATCCGTGGTGGTCGCGCCGCCCTCCCCGGTCGCCGCCTCGTCCCGCCCGGCCACGCCGTGGGACCGCACCGTCGTCTACGAGGCCCACGTCGGCCACCTCACCGCCCGCCACCCCCTCGTCGCGCCCGGTGACCGCGGGCGCTACGCGGGCCTGGCTGCCCCGGCGGTCGTCGACCACCTCCTCCGGCTCGGCATCACGGCCGTCGAGCTGCTGCCGGTCCAGCACTTCGTCGACGAGCGGGACCTCGTGGCGTCCGGACGTCGCAACGTGTGGGGCTACAACCCGCTCGCCTGGGGCGCGCCCCATCCCGGGTACGCCGGTGCCGGGGGCGACCCGGTCGGCGAGCTGCGGCGGGCGGTGGCCGACCTGCACGCGGCGGGCATCGAGGTGTGGCTCGACGTGGTCTTCAACCACACCTGCGAGGGCCGCCTGCGCGAGGGCCCGATCCTGTCGTGGCGGGGCTTCGACAACGCCGACGCCTACCGACTGCGGTCCGGACCCGACGGCCTCGTCGACGACGACGTCACCGGCTGCGGCAACGCCGTCGACACCCGGTCGCCGGCGATCCGGCGCCTCGTCCGCGAGTGCCTCGTGCGGTGGGTCGTCGAGCTCGGCGTCGACGGCTTCCGCTTCGACCTGGCCGCCACCCTCGTGCGCGGCGACGACGGGCCGTCCTCCCGGTCGGCGCTCCTCGCCGAGCTGGCCACCGAACCGGCCCTGGCCGGCGTGAAGCTCGTCGCCGAGCCGTGGGACCTCGGCGGCGACGGCTACGCGCTGGGGCGCTTCCCGGCGCCGTGGCGCGAGTGGAACGACCGCTTCCGCGACGACGTCCGGGACCTGTGGCGGGGCCGGGCGCCGTGGTCCGCCGGCGCCCACGCCCTCACCGGGTCGGCGGGGGCCCTGCGCACCGACGGCCGCGACGCGACGTCGTCGGTCAACGCGGTGAGCACGCACGACGGCTTCACGCTGGCCGACCTCGTCACCTACGACCGGCCGGTCGAGGGCCACGACCAGCGCTCGTGGAACGGCGGCCTCGAGGGGCCGACGGCCGACCCCGTCGTCGTCGCCGGCCGGCGGGCGCGGCAGCGGGCGATGCTCGCCACGGTGCTGTGCGCGCAGGGCGTGCCGATGGTGCTGTCGGGCGACGAGCTCGGTCGCAGCCAGGCCGGCCAGGCCAACGGCTACACCCTCGAGCCCGAGCGGTGGGCGGTGCCGTGGCCCGAGGCCGATTGGGACCTCGTCGCCTGGACCGCAGCGGCGGTGGCGCTCCGGCACGCGCAGCCCGCCCTCCGGCGCGCCGCCTGGGCCGAGGAGGGCGACGCCGCGGTGGGCTGGCGGGCGGCCGACGGCCACGCCATGACCCCTGACGGGTGGGCCCACGACCGGGCGCTCCAGGTGCACCTGTCGGGCGCCGGCTCGGGCGGGGACGACGTGCTCCTGCTGATCGCCGACGGCGCCGGCCCCGTCGACTTCGTCCTCCCAGAGGGGCCGTGGCACGTCGCCCTCGACGCGGCGTGGCGGCGGCCACCGCCACCGGGGCCCCGACCGGACGTGCCGGGCACGCTCACCCGTGAGGGGCCGACCTTCGTCGTCCTCGTCTGCGCCACGCGGTAGGCGGCGCGGCGGGCGGTGGGCGCCCCTCGTTCAGCTCGGCGCCGACCAGGCCCGCCAGCGCCCGTCCTCCTGCGCAACGCGCACCCGGAGCCCGAAGGCCTCACCCAGCGCGGCCTCGCTGAGCGTCTCGCGCAGCGGCCCTCGCGCGACCACCGCGCCGTCCCGCAGCAGCAGCACGTGGGTGAACCCGGGCGGGATCTCCTCCACGTGATGCGTGACGAGCACGGTCGGCGCGGTGGCGGGGTCGCGGGCGAGGGCGCCGATGCGAGCAACCAGGTCCTCCCGGGCGCCGAGGTCGAGCCCGGCCGAGGGCTCGTCGAGCAGGAGCAGGTCGGGGTCGGACGCCACCGTCCGTGCCAGCTGCACCCGTTGCCGCTCGCCCGACGACAGGGTGCCGAAGGTCCGCTCGCGAAGGTGGTCGGCGCCCACGCGTGCGAGGGCGTCCTCGGCACGGCGGCGGTCCTCGTCGTCGTAGCTGTGCCACCACGGCTCCAGCGCGCCACGGCGGCTCGTCATCACGACGTCGGCCACCCGGAGGTCGGGACGGAGCTGGTCGGCCAGCGCCGCGGACGACACGCCGATGCGCGCCCGCAGCGGCCGCACGTCGGTGCGCCCCAGCTGCTCGCCCAGCACGTGCACCGCCCCGACCGTCGGGTGCAGCCACAGCGACGCGATCCGGAGCAGCGTGGTCTTGCCGGAGCCGTTCGGCCCGAGGACGACCCAGCGCTCATCGGGTCCGACGGACCACGTGACGTTGCGGAGCAGCCAGCGGCCGTCGCGCCGGAGACCGACGCCGACGAGGTCCACGACCGGGTCGGCTGGCGGGTTCGGCACGCGGAGAAGGTAGCGGCGGACCGGCGGTGGTCGGCGCGGCGACGCCCGCGGCGAGGCGTCGCTGCGTTGCCGCGGCGAGGGGGCGCGCCCCTAGGGTGTCGCCCGTGCAGATCGGCATCCTCGGAGGAACGGGCCCGGCGGGCAGCGCGCTGGCCGCGCGGCTCGCATCGGTCGGCCACGAAGCCATCATCGGCTCGCGGTCGAAGTATCGGGCGATGGAGGTGGTCGACAAGCTGCAGGAGCAGTGGAAGGGCCGTGACCTCCGGGTCGTGGCGGGCGACAACCCGGCCGCGGCGGCGGCCGAGGTGGTCGTGATCGCCACGCCGTGGGACGGCGCCTACGGCACCGCCACGTCGGTGGCCGACGCGCTCAACGGCAAGGTCGTCATCTGCATGGCCAACGCCCTCACCAGGATCGGCAAGGAGTTCCAGCCGCTGGTGCCGCCCCGTGGGTCGGTGGCCGCGAGCGTCCAGGCCGCGGTGCCGGGCTGCCACGTCGCCGCCGGCTTCCACCACGTGCCGGCCAAGGAGCTCGGCGACCTCGACCACCCGATCGAGTCCGACGTGCTGATCTGCTCCGACTTCCCGCGCGCCACCGCGGTGACCTCCGACATCGTGTCGTCGGTGCCGAACCTGCGGCCGCTCGACGCCGGCGGCCTGTCGCAGGCCACGCCGATCGAGTCGTTCACCGCCGTGCTGCTCCAGCTCAACGTGCACTACAAGACCCGGGTCGCCGTGAAGTTCACCGGCATCCCGGAGATCGACCACCCGCCGGTCCCAGGGCAGCCGGCCGTCGCCGGCGAGGCGTGAGCGCCGACCCACTCCAGCCGTCGGGGCCGATGCGCCTGTACGACACGGCGCGCCAGGCGGTCGTGCCGTTCGAGCCCGGCGACGTCGTCACCATCTACACGTGCGGGATCACGCCGTACGACGCCACCCACTTCGGCCACGCCGCCGTCTACCTCACCTACGACGTGCTCCAGCGGCGCCTGCGCGACCGCGGGCACGACACGCGCTGCGTGCGCAACATCACCGACGTCGACGACAGCCTCCTCGGCAAGGCGCGCGAGCTCGGCGTCCACTACCTCGACCTCGCCGCCGGCGAGATCGCCCGCTTCGACGACGACGTCGAGGCCCTCGGGCTGCTCCCGAGCTGGAGCGAGCCGCGAGCGACGTCGGCCATCGCCGACATCCGCGGCTTCATCGGCATGGTGCTCGACCGCGGCCACGCCTACACCGCCGGCGGCGCCGTCTACTTCGACGTCGGCTCGTGGGAGCGCTTCGGCGAGATC
>DATAGR010000744.1:0-4248 GCA_036263575.1 Aquihabitans sp.
TCCGATGCGCTCCTCGAGGTGCTTGCGACCGGTGATGTCGAGGTGCACCACCACCGCGCCGTGGCCGTCGTCGATGGCCGCGGCGGCGGCTCGCACGAGGAACCAGCGCTCCTCGGTCGCCCACGGCCACCGGCGCTCCACCTCGAACAGCGCCCGGCGGCCGCCCACGACCTCGGCGAGCCCGGCCGCCACCCGGCGCTCCGCCAGCCGATCCCGAGGACCGGCGTCGGGCGCGCCCGGGGCGCGGTACTCGTCGCCGACCGCGAGGCCGATCGGCGGATCGCCCTGGACCGCCAGGTCCGACCACGCCGCGTTGACCGCGACGATGGTCCCGTGCCGGTCGAGCGCCACCGCCGGCAGCCCCAGCGCGTCGAACGCACGCGCCCGGCGACGCAGGCCCACCCAGGGCAGCGGCGAGGTGCCGGGCCCCCGCTCGGGGCCGGCGGCCGAGGCCGACGTGGTGGAGAAGCGCATCTCGTCCCTGTCGGCACGAAGGGCCGCCCGTCCATGGTTCGCGACGCCCCTTCAGACCGGACGTTCCGTGCCGATGGAAGGCGCAGATCGGACCCACCATGCCCCTCGCCGCACCCGCACCTCCGCCATCGCAGGCCACCGTCCTCGTCGTCGAGGACGACGAGCACCTGCGCGACCTCGTCGTCCAGCTGCTCGGCCGCTTCGGCTACGCGGCGCGCCAGGTCGGCAGCGCCGAGGAGGCCCTCGAGGCACTCGACGAGTCCGCCGACGTCGCCCTCGTCCTGACCGACCTGGTGATGCCCGGCATGTCCGGCCTCGACCTCACCCAGGTCCTCGCCGATCGGCACCCGCACCTGCCGGTGCTGCTCACCACGGCGCACTGGAACCCCGACCTGCAGCGGCTCCTGGACCGCACCGGCACCGACCTCATCCGCAAGCCCTACACCGCCCCGGACCTCCGGGCCGCGGTCGACGCCGCCTGCCGCGCCACCTCCGCCCCCGATCCGCAGGGCCTCCGATGAGGATCCTCGTCGTCGAGGACGACGTCGACATCAGCGCCCTCGTCAAGGCCATGCTCGGCCGCGAGGGGCACGTCGTCGAGGTGGCGACCACCGGGGACGACGGCCTCTGGATGGCGACGGAGTTCGACTTCGACGTGGTCGTGCTCGACTGGGCGCTGCCGCCCCCCGACGGCGTCACGATCTGCCGGGAGCTGCGCGAGCGCCAGCGCTGGATGCCCATCCTCATGCTCACCGGCAACAGCGCCGTCGACCAGCGCGTCGCCGGGCTCCAGGCCGGCGCCGACGACTACCTCACGAAGCCGTTCGCGGTCGAGGAGCTTGTGGCGCGCGTCCAGGCGCTGGGCCGGCGCTCCCCCGTGGAGCGGCCCACGGTGCTGCGGGCCGGCGACCTCGTCCTCGACCCCTCGTCGCGACAGGTCAGCCGGGGCGGGACGCCGATCGCCCTGCGCCCGAAGGAGTACTCGCTGCTCGAGCTGTTCATGCGCCGCGCCGGCGAGGTCCTCGACCGGGCCGAGATCCTCGACCGGGTCTGGGACCTCCACTTCGACGGCATGTCGAACGTCGTCGACGTCCACGTGAAGTCGCTGCGCAACAAGATCGACAAGCCCTTCGGCCGGACGTCGATCGAGACCGTGTGGCGCGTCGGCTACCGCCTGGCCGCCGAGGGCGCGCCCGACCAGACGCCGTCGCCCGACACCGTCGCCGCCGCCGGCTGAGCGGTCAGCGCCGCCGGCCGAGCGGTCACCCGCCCCCGCCTACCGGCGGAGCAGGTCCTTGGCGATGTGGGTGATCTGGATCTCGTCCGTGCCTGCGTAGATCTGCAGGACCTTGGCGTCGCGGGCGAGCTGCTCGACCCGGAACTCGCTCATGTAGCCGTTGCCGCCCATGACCTGGACCGCCTCGAGGGCGACCTCGGTGGCGGCACGGGCGGAGTACAGCTTCATGGCCGACGCCTCGGCGAGGGTCATCGAGTGGCCGGCGGCCGACATCTCGATGGTGCGGAACACGAGGTTCTCGACGTTGAGCCGGGCGACCTCCATGCGGGCCAGCTTGTCCTGGATCAGCTGGAAGTCGCCGATGGGCGAGCCGAACTGCACCCGGTCCTTGGCGTAGGCCACCGAGAGCGACAGGCACTCCTCGATGATGCCGAGGGCCATGGCGGCCACACCCGAGCGCTCCTGCATGAACGTGGCCTTGGCGCCCTCGCGGCCGCCCTTGGCGACGTCCTCGGTCTCGCCGATGAGGCGGTCGATGCCGACGCGCACGTCGTCGAGGAAGAGCTCGCCCGTGGGCGACGAGTGCATGCCCATCTTGCGGAGCGGCTTGCTCTGCTCGAGGCCGGGCGTGCCCTTGTCGAGCACGAACGAGAGGATCTTGCGCTCCGACGGGTCGTTGCCCTCGTCGAGCTTGCAGATGAAGACGATGGTGTCGGCGTAGGGCCCGTTGGTGATGAACGTCTTCGAGCCGTTGAGGACGTACTCGTCGCCGTCGCGCCGGGCGGTGGCCCGCATCGAGCCGAACGCGTCGGAGCCCGAGCCGGGCTCGGTGATCGCCCACGCGCCGATCTTGTCCATGGTGAGCAGGTCCGGGACGTACTTCTCCTTCTGGGCGATGGTGCCCTTGGAGCTGATCGCGGCCGAGGTGAGGCCCATCGAGACGCCCATCGCGGTGACCATGCCGGGGCAGACCTTGCACAGCTCGATGATCGGGATGAGCGTGAGCGACGATGCGCCACCGTCGCCGTCGCGCTTCGGCTTCTCGGGTGCGGCCTCGCCGCGCTCGGCCGCCTCGGAGGCGAGCGTCTCGAAGGCGATCTGCTTGGCGAATCGGTCCCGGGCGGCGACGTCCATGCCGAACTCGCGGAACATCTTCCGCAGCACCTCGTAGGGCGGGGTGTCACCGTGCTCGAACTCGTCGATGCGCGGCCGGATCTCCTTGTCGATGAACTGGCGGACGGCGCCTCGCACCATCTCCTGCTCGTCGGTCCACTGGTACACGGGGCCACCTCCGGCGTCGGCCGGCAGGCGGCCGGCGTGCGGCCACGCTAGCCACGCACTTGACCGGGCGGTCAACCCGCCGGCGCCTCCACTTCCGACGAACCGGACCGATACGGAGGGGATGGGTCGCAAGGGCATCCGACGGGAGCTGGCGGGTGCGCACGCCGACGGCGAACCGGTGCTGGTGCGGCGCAACCTGTGGAAGGCCGATCACCTCGAGGGCTACGTCGTCGCCGTCGGCCGCGACTGGGCCGTGTTGCATCTGGTCCACGACGTCGACCTGAACGGCTGGTCGGCCGTCCGGCTCGACACCATCCGCGACGTCGAGCGCCAGGGCCCCGACGCGTTCATCAACCGGGCGCTCCGCTGGGCCGACGAGGAGCCGGCGCCGGTCGAGCTCGACACCACGTCGGTCACCCACCTGCTGCGCACGGCAAGCAACCGCTTCCCGGTGGTGACCGTGCACACCGAGGCCGTCGACCCCCTCGTGTGCGCCATCGGGCGCCCGCAGCGGATCGGCGGGCGACGCATGCGGTTCCTCGACATCTCGAGCAACGCCGAGTGGGCGACCAGCACGCGGCGCATCACGCTGGCCGACGTGACCCGCGTCGACGTCGGCGCCCGCTACGAGCAGGTGCTGCACCACCTCGGCGGGTACCCACCGGTGGCCTGAGGGCGCGATCGGGCATTGGGGGCATCGGAGCCCCGCTCCCTAGATTCGGGCGCGGAACCGCTGCCCGTCACTGGAGACCTGATGCGCAACCCGAAGGACTTCTTCCGCCCCCTCGCCGCCGGGGCGCCCGAGCCGGTACGGGAGATCCCGTTCCGGCCGTCGCGGATGATCCACTTCTTCGACCCGAGCAACGAGAAGATGGCGGCCAAGGTCCCCGACATCGCCGCCAAGGTCGACATCATCCTCGGGAACCTCGAGGACGCCATCAAGGCGGAGAACAAGGAGAAGGCCCGCCAGGGCCTCGTCGACATCGCCCGGGCCAACGACTTCGGCGACACCCAGCTCTGGACCCGGGTGAACAGCCTCGACTCGCCGTGGGTGCTCGACGACCTCACCACGCTGGTGACCGAGATCGGCGACAAGCTCGATGTGATCATGATCCCCAAGGTCGAGGGCGCCGAGGACATCCACTACGTGGACCGGCTCCTCGCCCAGCTCGAGGCCCGCGCCGGCCTGCAGCGGCCGATCCTCGTGCACGCCATCCTCGAGACGGCCCGTGGCGTCGCCAACGTCGAGGAGATCT